>NZ_JBLBVL010000006.1:0-263140 GCF_047250365.1 Thaumasiovibrio clandestinus | reverse complement strand
TTATCGATTAAGGTAAGATCTTAAAACGGATTGGGACTGGTTAGAATGTGGGGTTTATGGGGCGCATACACAATATCTTGGTAGTCGGTAAAATGTAATATTCCGCATTTTTTGTGCGCATCGCCTGAATATATTCAGCAACACGGTGCGCCACCACCCCCGAAGAGTTGTCTCAACACAATGCCTTACTTTATAAGCTTTATGAGGTGATACACAATGGTTGGGAGTTCTATCAAGGTGAACAGAAGATTAATGGTTGGGAGTTCTATCAAGGTGAACAGAAGATTAAGGTGAGGGTGAAGAGTGATCGCGCGGTAAATGATGGCGATATCGTACGTCGTTGGTGTTTGGATGGTGTCGGCATTGCAAAAAAATCTGCTATTGATGTCTCTGCTGATCTGCTTGCTGGACGGCTGCAAAGAGTGATGCCCGGTTATCATATTCCTGTGACTGAGATGTGGATGGTGCTACCAAGTCGTCAGCTAATCACTCCAGCGGTTCGTCTTATTCGTGATGCGCTAAAAAACAAGATCAATGAGTTGAGAGGGCAGTTGATAAAAGAAGGTAGGCTAAGCGAGGAGGAGTGGCCAGCGTTTGAGTAGTGTTTGCGCCGTGAACCAAGGCATCTAAAAAACGCCAATCAACAAAGATTGGCGTTTATAGAACAATGGGTAAATTTACCTATTGCCTGCGTAAGCAGTTGTTCAGTCTATGCGATTATTGCGCAGAAACGAACTTACGGATAAACGCAGCAGGGCGCTCAGAAACAGCACGGTTACTGAACCAAACAGCAGTCATGTTCTTCTCTGGAGAGATGTAGATACCTTGGCCTTGTAGACCAGCTTTGTATAGGTCACCATCTTCCCAAATTGCATCGAACTGGTAGGCAGCACCAGCTGGCTCTTCACCAACCATTTTTACGAAGTGGCTACCCATCTCTTCATTAGCCAAGTAGATACCTGGAGTGTAGTTGGTCTGCATGTTCTTAACCACGGCTTCAGGGATTAAGCGCTCTTTAGCGGTTGCTGACCAGCTGTCCGTGAACAGCATAGCAAAACGTGCCATATCTTCGGTGTTACTTACGAACATACCGTGAACAACTTCCCAACCGTCTGGGGTCAAGCTCATCATCGCATCAGCGCTCATGCCAGCTTTAGACCAGATACGCTCTTCAAGTACTTGAGATAATGTTTTGTCTTCTACGCGTGCAACCAAAAGACCCATCATTTGAGTGTTGATCGAACCGTATTCAAATGCGTTACCCGCATCATATAGTTTCTTGGTGTTAATCAAGTTGCCGTAGTAATCGTCAACTTCGCCAGTTTCAGATAGGAACAGTGCAACAACTGGGCTGTTTGGATCTTGACGAGAAGCGGCATCTTCAAGAACGTTCATACCACTTTGCTGGTGTAGTACGTCATATACAGAGATGTCAGCCCAAGCAGTGCCTTTCAGCTCTGGTAAGTAGGTAACCATAGATTTCTGTAGCTCGACTTTACCTTCATCTTCTAGCATACCAACCAGTAGACCAGCGATGATTTTAGAGTTACTCATCCAAACGTGTTGGGTGTTATATGGCATGTTGAAGTGTTCGAAGATCACTTTGCCGTTTTGAGTAATGATCATTGAGTTGATTGAGTAATCATCACCATTCATCATCTCATTCAACGTCAGGTCGTTGTGCTTTAGGCCATATACCAATTCAGGATCGATAAGGTCACGCTCTAGAGCCATGTAGTGTTCGCCGTCACGCTTAATACGTGCAACCGGTAGAACCTGTTCAACGTTACGCCAGTACCAGCTTGCTTGCTCGCCGGCGGCCATGAAGTTCATTAGACCAAAGTTATCTTGATACTCTTGGCGAGTTTCCATTGAAACAGCCATTGCACCGGCACTGAACATTAGCGCTGTGGCTAAGATACTACGTTTTAACATCAATCAATTACCTTTTATTATGAGAGTTGATTCGTGCGTAGCTTAAGTAAAGGCGGATCGCATGTCCCTATCATTTTGTGACACGGTGTTTGCTGCGATGGTTCGAAAGAAGGAAAATGTGATGCCAGTCTACTGTAGGCATGAACAGAGGCTTTTCGGGAATTAATGTGATGGAGATAATGCGTCAGCTTAACTCACGAAGAAAAGGTAGAGGCTTGCCTTCATGTTTGTGGCGTATTAGTTGTGAGGGTGTCATCCCACAGTGTTTTCGTATTGCTCGGGTCAGGTTAGCAGGTTCGGTGTAACCGAGCATCTCTGCGACGCTTTCTACCTTTTGGCCTTGCAACAGGAGCGTGACGGCCTGATCGAAACGAAATTGATTTACCATCTGGCGAAAGCTATAGCCTTGCTGACTGAATAGGCGTTGGATAGTACGTCCAGATACCCCAAACATCTGCGCCACAAAATCTACGCTAAAGTCGTCGTGTTGCCAAAAATTATTAACGATCATTTTTACTCTCTCAGCACTACATTGTGTGTTTGTAGACAGCAGCCCATTTTCGATATTGGTAGGCTGAGAGATCCTGATTGGCACATAGCTCTCAGGAACGGCACAGAGGATCCTTTTTTCTCTCGTTTGATTGACCAAACTGGCAGGTGGCTGTTGAGGAAAAGAAAAAGCAAGGTAGTCAGGTATCCAGTCATTGCCGAGAAAGTGCTTAATGACACTGATGACTCGCATGGCAGCAAACTGCTGAACAGGGGCGTATCCTTTCGCTGTGGTATCAATACCATGCGAGAAAAACACTCGCATTTCGCCTTCTTCATAACGCGCATTAACGCGAAAGTGGCTGCCTTGTAGGGGGAGTACTTTGTGAGCAGTGTTGATACAGGTTAAAAGATCGTCGCTTGTGTTCAGTAGCGGCGGAATGCTGGGGTGCATATCGCTTCTGACTATGTCGTGTCTGAAAATATCAACAATACTCTCTTTTCCAACGCGCTGCATTGTGGCATCAGCAATCACACCCAACGCATGTGAGGGAATAATCGGTGACATTTGTTGCAGTCGCGAAAAATCGACATTAAATTGCCATAATAGTTGACGGTGATCGCCGCCGAACGCGTCAAAATACCGGATAAATGGAGCTGCACTCCAAGTCGATGAGATTGGCATTAATGACATATGAAAGTACCGAACATTTGAAAAAGACTGAGCATCGTGAATATACGGGCGGCGATTCTACCACGAGTTGGGTGCGGTGGATATTACGAGGGGTTGGTGTTGGTCAAATTCACATAGCCGACATTAGCACGTTACCCACAGTATCGAAGCTAATGTGATTTTGCGGTGTATCTCGGAATGGAGCATAGCTAAAGCCTGCCGATGGAATCCATTTGATTTTAAACGCCAGGGTACTCACTCGCCTGCGGTCATTGGGGCGCGTATCAAGCAGACGAAAACGCCCCGTCTTTATCCCTTATTGCGGTCTTCTTATTTCCGTCGCCGTTTGGCGACTAGCGTAAAGCGATAATCATTGGTCGTAAAATAGTTTCGACTGTATTCAAACACCGTATTGTCAGCCAAATAGCCACGAGTACGTTTTTCAATAATGGGCAGTGCTGGGTCGATGCCCAGTTGTTCAGCTACGCCTTTCGGTGGGAGTACAGGCACGAGTTCTTGCTCACTGCGATCGATGACCAAGCCTTTGGTGTTTTCGATGAAATCGTATTTAGATCGCTGCATGACTTGGTAGGTCAGGTCAGGAAACAGATCAACGGGCAACCAAGTTTCTTCAACAGTGATCGGGCTGTTGTCCATGTAGCGAACACGTTTGACATAAAACACCATGTTGCCTTCACTGATGTCGAGGTGCTCTGCCATCGCTAATGAACATGGCGTTATTTCGAAAGCGAGGACGTCACTGTGTGTCACAACATCTAAATGGGCCCATTTTTCTTGAAAGCTTGATTGTTGGTATATGTCGTAGTTGATTTTATTCTCTTTTACGTATGTTCCGCTGCCTTGTACGCTTTCGAGTTCATCATTTTCAACCAGCAATTTCAGTGCTTGTCTTACGGTGACACGACTCACAGAGAATACTTCTCTTAGTTGTGCTTCAGTAGGTAGGGCTTCACCAACCTTATATTCTCCAGATTTTATCTTGTTTCGAATCGCATCTGCGATCTGGCGATACATTGGGAGTCGTGCCATTTATGCCTCATTAGTACGCTAGGGCGACTAGACTAGAATTAAATTTCATACCGTTTTCGATGATGGATATCGTGATTATCGCAAGGGTGATAACGTCATTTGTGTTGATTATAATACAAATTTCAGTCTGCATCTCAAGTCATCTTCGCAGTTTTATAATATTGATAGCATATATACTAGATACCATTTAGATACAAATTATCATTAAAGAGATCACGATCACGGAACTAATGTATTAAAGTTGTATTATTGCTGCGTCGACAGGGACGACTGTCGTACTAATCCGTGATAATGGGACAGAAGGTTATGAAACTTACAACTCTAACTAATAAGTCGCTTGTGAATCTGCAAACTACATTTAGTAGCCGAGAGGAAGCGATTAATGCACTGGCTGAACAGCTTGATCAGCAAGGCAAACTGCACGACAAACAAGCCTATTTAGATGCGGTCTATGAGCGTGAATCTCAAGGCCCAACAGCGCTTGGTGAGGGCCTAGCTGTCCCGCACGGTAAGACTGATGCGGTGAAGGAAGCAAGCTTTGCGGTTGCAACCCTCAAAGAAGATATGAAGTGGAAAGGCCTAGATGAAGATGAGGATGTTAATCTTATCTTCCTTATCGCTATTCCAAATGCCCAAGCTGGCTCAACCCATATGCACCTTCTTACTGAGCTGACCACCACGTTGGTGGATGATGATGTAAGAGAAGCAGTGCTTAAGGCAAGCAGTGCAGAAGAAATATTTGCTCTGCTGGATGGTGACGCCAAACAAGATGAGCAAGACAACTTAGATACAAATGCGCCAACAGTTGTTTGTGTGACAGCTTGCCCAGCTGGTATTGCGCATACCTATATGGCAGCCGAATATCTTGAAAAAGCCGGTAAAAAGCTTGGTTACCATGTCCATGTTGAAAAGCAGGGGGCAAACGGTATCGAAGATCGCTTAACCGCAGAGCAATTAAATAATGCTGTGGCCTGTGTATTTGCCGCAGAAGTGGCGATCAAAGAATCAGAACGTTTTAACGGTATTCCACGGGTTGAAACGCCAGTAGCTGAACCAATTAAGCATGCAGAGCGCATTCTTAAACAGGCTATCGAAGAATCTAAAAATGGCAACGGTAGCGATCGCACAGTCGCGACCGATGATAAACCGAAGAAGCTCCCTTTAAAGACCGAGCTTAAGCAAGCCTTGTTGTCGGGTATCTCTTATGCCGTTCCTTTGATTGTTGCTGGTGGTACGGTTCTAGCCGTCGCTGTTCTTATTGCGCAAATTTTTGAGTTACAAGATCTCTACGCAACAGAAAACTCTTGGTTGTGGATGTATCGTCAACTTGGTGGGAATCTACTTGGTACGTTGATGGTTCCAGTGCTCGCCGCGTATACGGCATACTCCCTTGCGGATAAACCGGCATTAGGCCCAGGCTTTGCCGCTGGTATCGCCGCTAATCTCATTGGCTCTGGCTTCTTGGGGGGTGTTGTCGGTGGTTTGATTGCTGGTTATGTTATGCGTTGGGTGAAAGAGAATATTCGCCTAAGCCCTACATTCAATGGCTTCCTTACATTCTACCTCTACCCTGTTATCGGGACCTTAGTTGCGGGCTCCCTGATGCTGTTTGTTATCGGTAAGCCGGTAGCGTTATTAAACCAAGGTTTGACCGATTGGTTAAACGGCATGTCGGGCAGCAATGCGCTATTACTCGGTGCTGTTATTGGTCTATTTGTCTCTTTTGACCTGGGTGGCCCGGTTAACAAAGCGGCTTACGCATTCTGTCTTGGTGCGATGGCTAACGGAGTATACGGGCCATACGCAATCTTTGGCTCGGTTAAGATGGTATCGGCATTCACTGTTACCGCATCTACTATGATTGCGCCACGTCTGTTTAAAGACTTCGAAATTGAAACGGGTAAATCAACTTGGTTGCTAGGCCTTGCTGGTATCACTGAGGGCGCCATTCCAATGGCAATTGAAGACCCGATCCGTGTTATTGGTTCATTCTTACTGGGTTCTGTCGCAACAGGGGCGATCATTGGTGCAACAGGTATTGGCTTATCAACACCGGGTGCTGGCATCTTCTCTATCTTCTTGATGCATGACGCAGGCTTTGGAGCATTGATGGCTGGGGCAATCTGGTTTGGTGCTGCACTTATCGGTACGGCCATCTCAACTATCACACTACTGGCTTGGCGGGGCCATGCTGTAAAAAAGGGCAAATTTGAAGTCCAAACTACAGCATAAAACTCACTAAATTTTGGCTAGGTCATTAATTAAAAAGAAATATAACTAACTGCGCTGGCTGTCCTAATTATCTGTGGTGATTTGATTTCACATAGATTCAGGGCGTGACAATTTGCGTCCTTTTATTAGGCTCAGCCAGTGCTAAAAAATTGAAATATTTAAAATTAGATGCTTTGAGCATCGAAGCATCACATTAGGTAAATCACTATGACTACATCACGCGTACATATTACTCCTCACATGCACTGGGATCGTGAATGGTATTTCACAACAGAAGAGTCTCGCATTCTTCTAGTGAATAACATGGAAGAGATCATGAACCGTTTAGAGAACGATCCCGAATACAAATACTATGTACTGGATGGTCAAACTGCGGTTCTGGAAGATTATTTTGCCATCAAACCTGAAAACAAAGAGCGTGTTAAGGCGCTGGCAGAAGCTGGAAAGCTAATCATTGGCCCTTGGTATTCGCAAACCGATACCATGCAGGTTTCTGGTGAGTCTATTGTTCGCAACATGCTGTACGGAATGCGCGATTGCCTTGAGTTAGGCCAACCAATGAAGATTGGTTACCTGCCGGACTCATTCTCAATGAGCTCACAGCTACCAATGATCTATAACGGCTTTGGCATTGATACCGCCATGTTCTGGCGCGGCTGTTCAGAGCGTCACGGCACCAACAAAACAGAATTTTTATGGCAGTCTAACGATGGCTCAGAGGTAATGGCTCAGGTGCTGCCGCTTGGCTATGCCATTGGTAAATACCTGCCTCAAGATGAAGAAGGCCTACGTGCACGTCTTGATAAATATTTCCCTGTTCTAGAGAAGCCTTCTGTCACCAAGGATATCTTGTTGCCAAACGGCCACGATCAGATGCCTATCCAACAAGACATCTTTGAGGTGATGGATAAGCTGCGCGAGATATACCCAGAGCGTGAGTTCGTAATGAGCCGCTTTGAAGAGGTGTTTGACCGCATTCGTGAAGAGCGTGACAACCTAGATACCATCAAGGGTGAATTTAACGACGGTAAGTACATGCGTGTTCACCGCACCATCTCTTCAACCCGTATGGATATCAAGCTTATCCACGCTGAAGTAGAGAACAAGATCGTTAACATTCTTGAACCATTAGCATCTATCGCATGGTCACTTGGCTTTGAATACCACCACGGTTTGATTGAAAAGATGTGGAAAGAGAGCATGAAGAACCACGCTCACGACTCAATCGGCTGTTGTTGTTCAGATAAGGTGCACGCAGAGATATTGAACCGCTACATCTTGGCTGACGACATGGCGACCAATCTTATTCACTTCTATAAGCGTAAGATTGTTGATCACATGCCTGCTCGTGAAGGCTGTGACAAGCTGGCTTTCTTCAACTTGTCGCCTTATGCCCGTGAAGAGGTGATCAATACCACTATCACCATCCGTGCCAATGAATTTAATCTCTTCGATGAAGATGGCAACCAAGTTGACTACTACATTCAAGACCAGCGTGTGATTGACCCAGGTAAGATCGATCGCCAGATTGTTCATTACGGTAACTACGACCCATTCATTGAGTACGATATTCAGATCAAGCGTACCGTTCCTGCAATGGGCTTCACCACGCTGCACATTGAAGGCAATGCGAAAGGAAGCATGAAGGCGGCCGAGCAGAAGGAATATCTGCTTGAGAATGAATTCTACCGCATTAATGTTAATGATAACGGCACGCTAACTATCTTCGATAAAGAAACCGAGATGGTATTTGATCAGGTGCTACGCATTGAAGACGGCTCAGATGACGGTGATGAATACGATTACTCACCCTCTCGCCAAGAGTGGTTGTTGTATTCAGACGAGTTCAAGGCTGAAACTAGCATCCAGCATGAAGGCTTCCAGTCAGTTGCCACAATCAAGCTACGCATGAACGTTCCGGCTAACCTGCAAGAGCGAGAAGAGCGTACAGGTCAGAATGGCTTTGTTGATGTAGATTGCAAGGTCGTGCTTAAACAAGGCTCTCGTCGCATCGAGGTGCGCATGGAGCTTGATAACCAAGCTGACGATCACCGCGTTCGTGTGTTAGTGCCAACCCCATTTGTCTCTGAGCATGTGGTTGCCGATAACCAATTCGGTTTGATTACTCGCCCAACCAACGATCCAGCGATGGCGGTTTGGGAGCAAGAAAAATGGAAAGAAGCACCGGTTCCGGTATACCAGTTGATGAACTTCGCTGCGGTTGAAAATTCAGCCGGTGGTATGGCGCTGATGACCAATGGCTTGCGTGAATTTGAGGTGATTTCATCTAACGCAACACAAGAGCGTGATACTTTTGCACTGACCTTGCTGCGTGGCGTGGGTGTTCTTGGTAAGGAAGAACTATTGCTTCGTCCGGGTCGTCCGTCTGGTATTAAGATCCCGACGCCAGACTCACAAACTCGTGGCAAGATTGTTTGCGAATTTGCTCTATTTGGCTTTGCTGGCAATCATGTCGACGCCAACATCATGGCGGAGGCGCGTGACAATGTGACTCCAATCGAGTGCTACAACAAAATCCCATACAACGCGATGAAGCTAAATGTGGGTGAGCAAGATAAGCCATTGACGTATTCGCTGCTAAGCAAAGATCAAAATGGCGCAGTACTGAGCGTGCTGAAAAAGGCCGAGGATGACGATGCATTAATCATGCGTGTGTATAACCCTGCTGAGCAAGGTGCAATTGAAGACAGCGTTGCATTCACCAAGCCAGTAACAAGCTGGCAAGCGGTGAGCATGGATGAGCGCCTGCTTGATAGCAACGTTGAGGCCCAAAGCTTTGGTTCACTGCTGGCTTGCCAAGCGAAATCCTTCCAAGTCAAATTTTAATTAATACTAAGCACTCCCTACTTCGATAGGGGGTGCTTGGACTGTTGAGAAGAATAGGTAGCAGGTATGAAAATAGTCATTGCTCCAGATTCGTTTAAAGAGTCGCTCTCTGCCCAGCAAGTGGCCGAATGCATTGAACGTGGGTTTGCCGAGATTTTTCCGGATGCTGAGTTTGTGCAGATGCCGCTTGCCGATGGTGGGGAAGGTACCGTCGATGTGCTTTTGAGTGCCTTGCATGGTGAAAAGCGCTGGACGGTTACTAGCGATCCCCTTGGTCGAGAGTGCGATGCTTACTGGGCTTTGCTGAATCAAGTTGATGGCGATAAAACCATAAATACAGCCCTTATTGAGTTTGCACAGGCTTCAGGTTTGGACCTTGTCACCGCTCAAGAGCGCAATCCAATGTTAAGCTCATCGTATGGAACCGGATTACTGATTAAGGATGCATTAGATCTTGGAGTAGAGCAGGTCATCATCGGACTCGGTGGCAGTGCTACCAATGATGGTGGGGCTGGGATCTTCCAAGCGTTGGGAGGCAAACTGCTGGATGCCCATGGCCATGAACTTGGTTTTGGCGCAGAGGCGTTATCGCAACTCGCACAGATTGATACCTCGCAGCTTCATCCACGCTGCGCGGACGTTAGCTTTATCGTGGCTTGTGATGTGAGCAACCCACTGTGTGGTGAATGCGGCGCCAGTGCAGTATTTGGCCCGCAAAAAGGGGCCAGCGAACAACAAGTACAGCAACTGGATGCGGCGCTCAGTCACTTTGCCCAGATAGCTAAGCAGCAAACCGGTATTGATCATCGAAGCACCCAAGGCTTTGGCGCCGCAGGTGGCGCTCCGATGGGGTTAAGCCTTGCCTTTGATATTCAGATAAAGCCTGGCATCGAGATGGTATTAGACAGCCTAAATGCTAACTCCCTGTTAGACGGTGCTAGCCTGGTTGTGACTGGCGAAGGGCAGATGGACAATCAAACCCTCAACGGGAAAACGCCGTTTGGTATTGCAAGGCGTGCCCAGTTACAAGGGATCCCAACAATAGGGATTGCCGGCTCGCTTGGGCAGGAAATCGACCAACTTTACCAATCAATAGAGAGCGTTTTTGGAACGGTTCGCTCTCCTCAAACATTGAGTCAGGTGTTAGCAGAGGCCGAAGATAATCTGGTCAGGACTGCCCGTAATGTTGCCGCTACGCTGAAATTAGGCCAGCAAATATTATAGGTAGTTGCGCCGAGCACTCAGAGAACACGGCGAAAGATAGTGAGAGACACCATGCAATCAAATTTATTCAAACTCGATAACGTCATTCAAAACTATGTGTGGGGAAGCCTGCATGCAATGAATGAGCTGTTTGGTATTGCTAATCCAAATAATCAGCCACAGGCTGAGATCTGGATGGGCGCTCACCCAAATGGTTGCTCAACCTTAGCAGATAACGGCATGTTGTTATCTGAGTTGATCAAGCAAGACCCTAATGCAGTATTAGGCGAATACACGGCGCATCGTTTTGGTGATTTGCCATATCTTTTCAAGGTTTTATCCGCTGATAAGGTATTGTCTGTGCAGGTTCATCCTCGTAAAGATAAGGCGCAGCAGGGCTTTTCAACAGAAAACGAGCTGGGTATCGAGTTGGGTGCCCCAAACCGAAACTACAAAGACGATAACCACAAGCCAGAGTTAGTGTATGCCTTAACCTTTTATAAGGCTATGAATGGCTTTAGGCCAATCAGTGAGATCATATCTTTGTTTGAGCAGGTCAACATTAAGACACTGGCCGATGAACTTACGGCATTAAAGGCATTGCCGACATCTGTTGGTCTGCGTGCCTTTTTTGCTGCGGTAATGAGCCTATCTGGTGAGAAAAAGCGCTTAGCATTGGCTGAATTGAAGTTGTCGTTATCTGCACGCCCACAGACCGCCAAGGCTCGTGAAGCCTTTGAGCTGATAAGCGGCTTTGCTGATGAATATGCCGATGATATTGGTTTATTCTCACCACTGCTTTTAAACGTCATTGAGCTAGAACCTGGCGAGGCGATGTTTTTGCACGCCGAGACTCCGCATGCCTATGTGCAGGGTACGGGCTTAGAGATTATGGCGAACTCTGACAATGTGCTTCGCGCTGGATTGACCCCTAAGCATATGGATGTCGAAGAGCTGATCGACAATACGGTGTTTGAATCAATCAATTATGAAGACTTACGCCTAGCGCCAACCAAGATGGAAGGTAAGCGTTCTTATGCCATCCCTGTCGATGATTTTGGCTTTGAGGTGTTGGAGTCACTCGATAATATCCGTCGCTCTCAGTTTGTGCGCAGTGCTGAGATACTCTTTTGTATCGAGGGCGAGGTATCGCTTGTTGTGGCTGACAAGGTCGTGACGTTGAAAGCGGGTGAGTCAGCCTTTGTTTGTCATAGCGCTACCAGTTACCAATATCAAGGGAGCGGTACATTGGCTCGAGCGTTTAACTAGTCCCCACGACATATAACGTCTTGATGTAATGCTTTATTGGTAATGCTTCAGAGTTTGCTCCTCTGATTTGCCCACAATTCTTGCTGGATTTGTGGGCTTTTTTATTATGCAGGGTTGTTACTAGACTATCGGTGGTGGTGTTATCCTAACGGGTATCACGTAGCAAATCTGGCGGTAGTGACATTGGCCGAACAACAGCGTCTGTTAGAGATTTAAATCGAAAAAGATGAGAGCGACATTATTGAGAAGACAGCCAAGATTATAAAACTCAGTGTTTAAGTCGCACCTTATAGGTACTTCTCTTTTGCGAGCGGGGGTACGATGCAAAAAGATCATGGTGAACGATGAAATTGAGGGCAGCAATTATCTTTTATAAAAGAAAGACTTGCAGTTAACCTAAGCACTCATTAACGTAGCATGCATTAATAGATTAAGTATGAGAAACCAATGAGTACAGACAGTAACCGCAGTACATCCGAGCAGCCTTGGACGGCTTCTATGCCAGAGCAACAATTTGAATTTATGTCAAAGGTCTTGGCGGCGCCTTCTCCTATCGGTTTTGAGGCAGCAATGAGCTATGGCGTGATCAAGCCTGAATTTGAATCATTTATGCCTGAAGGCTGGGCGGTACATCAATTTAAGGCCAATGCCAGCTTGGTGTTTGACTCGCACCCGGGACGTGACGATCTAACCAGTGTGATGATTGTTGGTCATGCCGATAAGATCCGTATGCAGGTGCGTAAGATTGATAGCGACGGCAAAGTGTGGATTAACACCGACTCATTTCTACCGACCACACTGATTGGCCATGAGGTTAAGGTTTTCTGCCAAGACCCAGAAAAACAGGGTGCCTACAAGGTGATCAATGGGGCAACGGTTGAGGCGTTGGGAGCCATTCACTTCTCGACCCCAGCGCAACGAAGCGGTGAGGCGGGCATCAAGCCAGACTCAATCTATCTTGAATTGCACATGCATGGCGAAGATCGCAAGGCGCAGGTTGAAGCGCTGGGTCTGCGTGTTGGCGACCCTATCTTGCTTGATCGCCCAATCAAACGCGGCGTATCAGCCGATACCTTTTATGGTGCGTATCTCGATAATGGCTTAGGCTGTTTCTCGGTGACGGAGATTGCCCGCATACTAGCTAATGAGTCGCTGGATAACGTTCGCGTCTTGTATACGATTGCCACTCACGAAGAAATTGGCCGTTTTGGTTCTACGCAAGTAGTGGGTGAGCTCAAGCCAGATGTCTTGATCGCCACCGATGTGAATCACGATTATGAAGCAGCCCCAGGGATTGGTGGCCGCAACATGAACCCGCTGAAGATGGGCGAAGGTTTTACCATTGGTCGTGGCTCTGTGGCGTCGGAATATTTAGTACAGACCCTTGAGCAGGTTTGCCGCAACAAAGACATTCCCTATCAGCTCGATTTCTCTGGGCGTGACATGGGTACCGATGGCATGGCGGCAGCGCTTGCGGGTGTAGATAGCGCCGCTATCACCATTGGCTATCCAATCCGTAACATGCACACAGGCTCTGAGTCAGCGCATACTGGGGATCTGCTTGCCTCTATCCATGCTATCACAGAATTGTTGCGTCATTTTAATCAGCAAAATGATGGTAAAGGCATGACGCAGGACGATCTAAAGAATAGCCATATTCGCTTGGATAACCTGTAACCATGTTTAATGAGCTCATAAAGCTAGCAGGCGCTCATCGTGAGCGCTTTGTTATGCTGCAGGCATTATCTATCAAGTCAGATGCTCAACCGTGAGCTTGTTTTATTTGGCGTTTGAAAAGGTAATACGGATTAGGTGATGCAAAAACCTGCCCTGATTAAAGCGGCGGTGCTTGACTTAGGTTTGGACTGCCTAGTCTTGTTATGTGAATAAACCCGTGTTTTAAAAGTTGCCAGCCTAGTCTGGCAACTTTTCTGATAAGCAATTATCGAGTGCTAGGGTCCACTAGCGAGTGATTCTGCCATTTGTCTCTCAAGGAGAGGGCCAGATCTTCGCTACGGATCAACAATGAAGGGTGATCGTCATCTTGGCGCTTGATAAGGTACAGCTCTCCATTGCCACGCAGCACTTGGTAGGTATCACCATCAAATTCAATCACCCCTTGTGTTTCATCACCAACGATAGCGATGCTGTCATTGCCGAGTACGGTAAGTCGAGGGGTCGGTGACCATGTAGTCGATTCGTCATCGAGGTGGTAATAGCCATTTTGTTCGATCGGGCTCTGCGATAGGTCGTATGCGTCAAAACCCGCAAGATTATGGTCAATCGTCTCGGTCATTGATGGCTGAATATAGACTTGAATGTCGCCATCAACTGAAACGGCTAGAGCAAAGGGATGTTCCATGAAGATCAGATCATCTTGCATCTCTGAGCGGCAAAAACCTGGTTGATAAGGATGCTCACACTCTTGTCCTTCCCAGGTCATGAAGAAGGAATTGGGGTTGTTGCTATCAAAGGATAGTGTCAGCTCCGTTCCGTCGATGGAAACCGATGCGTTATTGATGTCGAAGTCCCAGTTAGCGGTTTCATCGCCATTGTTGCGGGTGCGCCAAAAGTCATTCAGACTAAATGTGAAGTAGCTTTTTTCATCCATGAACTCTTGCAGGGTTGGCTGCATCAATGTGGTGAACGCTCCACCGCTATCAGAGATCCGAATGATATGCCGGTCGAAATCCTCGCTGTTATTCCCGAGCGCATCAATACTTTGCTGAATGGCTCGTGAACGCTGCTCTAATTCGGTTGTGTCAGACAGAGAGGGTGAGAGGCTTCTGGCAAAGAGGTGGGCCTTGGCTGCATCCGGCTCGCTTTGTTTTAATGCGATATAATCACCGGAGAGTGTCTTTTCACTGTAACCGAGCTCAGCCGCTAACTCTTCCATGGTGATATCTTGAATGTGGGCAAGGGTTGTAAACGGTGTCGCAACCGGATTATTGGCAGGTGCAATCAAATCAAAGTTGCTATCGACGGTTCCGCCTTTGTCGCTGTCACGGGTCTCTCCAGCTATCGCACGAATGATGACGTTGTAATTAAGATCGGCAGTAGCAATGGCTATCTCGCCATTCTCATTGGTACGTTTCGCCAGTTTTTCATCAGGGTCGGCGACGCCATTATTGTTGCGGTCGATATAAACCTCTGCATTGATGAGGTAGCCATCGATGGCTGTTAGTTTATGCGAGGTTGGGGCCGGGCCGGGGTCATCCGAGCCTCCACATCCTAGCAATAATAATGAGATGGCAATGGCTGACAGGGTGGGTGTGCTGTGTTTCATAGTAATTCCTAACCGATTTTAATGGTTAACAATCTATAAAATTATCGTTAGCGCCGAATCAGTAAAAAATACTAGGTTTGCAAGTTAAATTGTCAATCCGTGAATGCGGGCATGTTTGATAAACTTGGGTGTAACGGTTTGATCAATCGTTGATTTTGTGACTAAGTCTCTATTCGTGAATAGCCTGAGTCGGTATAGTCGCGGGGTTTTCAATTGGGGAGTGACTAACGCTTCCTTGTAGTATTGATCTTCGTGCATGGCTTTCAGTTAATGATTTCTTTCAAACATTGCTTTCGTCTTATCGTAACATTTATTTTGCTTTATCAATTCTCGGTACTTTTTTTAGTAGACCCAGAGGCGACGGCGTTAAGTGCGTTTTTTCCTGCTCCCGCATTTATTATGGCGCTGAGCTATAGTCATGGGCTACGCATCTTCCCCTTCGTCTTTATTGCGGCGGCCTTTGCTAGCCTTTTTGATGTGCCGCTCTGGGAGTTGACCAGTTTTAATTGGCTGCATATTGCACGGCAAACCTTGGTTTATGTCGTCGCTGGGGGTGTATTAAGGCAACTGAGCAATGCAAGCAGATTGAACCTGTCTGAGATTCGAGTGGTTTGGACGTTTTTATTGGTCAGCTTGATAGCGACGATACTATCCGGCATCAGTGCTGCGTTATTACTTTACGGCTACGGCTTTGTTCGCATTGAGTCTCTATCTTCTGTCGTCGTCTCATTTCTGGTGGGAGATCTAACCGGGGTGTTGATGTTCTCTCCCCTTGCGTTCACGCTAGAAAATGCGATGTATGGTAAGTCTAGGCCGTGGTGGTCATCATTGCACCAAAAAGAGCTTCGCTATGATGTTATTGGTGTCACCAGCCTAATGGTTGTCCTCAGCGTTGGGCTATTTGCGGCGATTGTTTTTCAACCAGCGCTGTCTCATTACCATTACTTGATAATCTTACCGGTTGCGCTGATCTCAGCCAGAAATGGTGTGCAGGTTGGCGTGATTAGCGCCTTTGTGGTGAATGTGTTGTCGGCCAGCTTGTACGTGTTGATGCAGGCAAGCCTCTATTCGGTCACCGAGATTCAGATGTTGTTTGCCATGACGGCGTTGATAGCCCTTATTCTAGGCGCCTATCACGATAATCAACGCTCAATGCATGTCAGGTTGCGAGATAGCCAAGCGCTACTTTCTAACCTTGCGCAGAAATCCTCTTTGAACGAATTGAGCTCAACGATTGCTCATGAGGTAGCATCGCCCCTTCAGACAGCGCTGATGAATAGTCAGCTATCGATCAGCCTGCTGCGTAAGGGAGAGCAATTAAACAGAGGCTTGCTGCTGGAGCTGAATCAAGATGTTGAGTTTGCCTTGGATAAGGCGGTCCAGATCCATCGCCGCATCTCTAAGGGGGTAACACAAGGCCAGTTTATTCAGGTTGAGCCTGTCTCTATTGAGCGTTGTGTTTTGGATGCGCAGCGTTTATTGCAAGAGTCGATAGGCAAAAGCATGTTGGATATCAAGCTTAACGCCCCACAGCAACAGATCGCTATCGAGGCGGATAAGCTCGGAATGACGCAGGTATTTTTGAACCTATTTAAGAACTCGATTCAGGCGGGGGCATCACAGGTGGTTATTGAGCTGATAATGGGCGAGAAAGAGTTAACCGCTCGAGTCTGTGATAATGGTTGTGGTATCTCACCGTCGCAACAATCGCAAATATTTCAGAGCCTTTATTCAACCAAGCCCGATGGTATCGGGCTTGGGTTGGCGGTCTGCCGCACAATAATTGAAGGCATTGGCGGGCATATAGATATTGAACCAATGCAAGGGCGTGATAGCTCTGCGGGCTGCACCTTTCGAATCGTACTGCCAATGATGGAGGCAAATAGCTAATGGTTTATGTGATTGATGACGATATAGACCTGCTTAAAACCCTTGGCCGTTGGCTCTCGCTGAATAATATCAAGGCATGCTGTTTTGATTCCGCAGAGGCCTTTATTGAGAGGGTGGAACCTAACAGTAACCCAGCGTGCATTGTGCTGGATTTACGCATGCAAGGAATGAGCGGGCTTGAACTGCAGCGCAAGATAAAAACGACGATGGCTCATTGGCCAATCATCTTTTTGACCGGGCATGGAAAGGTTTCTGTCGCCGTGGATGCGGTAAAAAAGGGCGCCTTTGATTTTCTAGAAAAGCCAGTCGATAACAGTGTGCTGCTATCGACGATTCAAGCCGCATTGCTTGATAGTCAGACTAGGGTTGCTCTGCAGCTTGAGGATCAAAAATTGACCAAGCGAGAGCGTCAGATTGTTGATTGGTTAGCCTTTGGCTTTTCATCGAAAGAGATCGCTGGTGAGTTGAATCTATCAGTTAAAACGGTTGAATATCATCGAGCTAATATCAATGGCAAGATCAATTTGCAATCCTTTAAGAAGAACCTGATGCAGGTGCGACAGGCAAGCGGCGATAGTTAGCTTATTTTCTTGATACGACCTCAGGCGTTGGCAAGTATTGCTCGATAGCTCCCCTTACCCATGAGGTGAGTTGGGGCACTAATGCTTTTCTTCCTCCTGTGTTTATGTAGTTCAAGGTGAAGCCGACGAAGGTGTAAAGTAACAAACTTGGCCAAGGTAAATGCCTTGGCCAATGAGATGATAAAGAATAGATAAGCTTAGGCTGCGCTAGTGATTTTATCTTCTGTCGTGCTGCGTTTGTCTAGTCGACCGCTGTAACGAGTCAGCGCGAGAGCAAGTAAAACAATCACTGCACCCACCCAAGGTGTATGCATCAAACCCGCGTTCGCGACGATCAAGCCACCTCCCCAAGAGCCAAGTGCGATACCCACATTAAAAGCTGCAATGTTAAGGCCCGAGGCAACATCAATCGCATCTGGTGCATATTTCTCTGCGAGTTTTACGACATAGACTTGCAAGCCGGGCACATTACCAAACGCAAACGCTCCCCAAACCAGAATAGTTGCTACCGCTGCAATCGGATGGACGGCAGTAAAATTGAACACGACTAGGATTGCAGCTAAGCCAGAAAAAATGATCGTCAGGGCTTTAATCGGACCCATTTTGTCGGCCATTTTTCCGCCCCACATGTTACCAATCGCAACCGACACGCCATATACCAGCATGATTAAGCTAATTGCATTTGAACCGAACCCTGCTTCTTGCTCTAAAATCGGCGCAAGAAAAGTAAATGCCGTAAATGTACCGCCGTAGCCTAGTGCTGTGATTGCATATACAAGCAGTAAGCGAGGCTGTGTTAATACTATTAATTGTGCAGAGATTTTCGCAGCTGGTGGTTGTTTTAGGTTATTCGGAATTAAGAAAGCACTGCCAATTAATGCGATGAATCCGAGCAGCGCAACAATCAGGAAAGTCGACTGCCAACCAAAAGCTTGACCAATATAGGTGCCTAAAGGAACACCAGTGACCAATGCGACGGTTAAGCCGGTAAACATAGTCGCAATGGCACTTGCTGCTTTCTGTTTAGAAACTAATCCAGTGGCAACGGTTGAGCCAATTGAAAAGAATACTCCATGGGCAAGGCCGGTTAGGATTCGGGCAACAATTAGCATGTTATAGCCAGGCGCTTGCCATGCTAATAAGTTACCGACGACAAATAATGACATAACAGAGAGCAGAACATGTTTACGGTTCCATTTACCCGTTAGCGCGGTTAGCACGGGGGCACCAATCGCAACACCGAGGGCATAAAGACTAACTAACAGCCCAGCGGAGGGTAAAGAGACGTTTAAATCGGCTGCCATTGTTGGGATTAAACCAACAATAACAAACTCTGTCGTTCCGATAGCAAAGGCGCTAAGCGTCAATGCGAGAAGAGCTAAAGGCATACTATTTCTCACTTAGTGTTTGGTTAAACATCACGACATGGGTTGAGTAAGTTACCTGTGCCGCCGTGTTTCGTTTCGATGGCGGCATTATGCGAGGATGTTTATTTGTGAAAAACAGGCGTTTTAACAAATGATATTTGCTACAGATGCAATAATGTAAGAGTGCCAACCAATGCACATGAAAGAGGAGTAATGGCATGCGAACGCGATCTGACGATTTAGAGATATTGCTGACGGTGGTGGATAGTGGTGGATTTACTGCTGCGGCAGAGGCGTTAGATATCCAAGTGGCACGCGTGTCACGGGCGGTGAGTAAGGTTGAGAGCCAGCTTGGGGTCACGATTCTTAATCGAACCACTCGACGAATTGAGTTGACCGAAGAAGGGCGTCAGTTCGTTGATGCCGTTCGTGTTGGTTTAATTCAGATTCAACAGGCGGAAGAAGAGATCATTAGTCGAGGGGAGCTACCGAAAGGGCGCTTACGCGTCGATGCTGCCAGCCCATTTGTTTTTCATCAGCTTATTCCTCTTGTGCAGGCGTTTAGCCAAGAGTACCCAGATATTGAGCTGGAGCTAACCTCTAACGAAGGTTTTGTTGATTTGCTAGAAAAGAAAACCGATTTAGCGATCCGAATTGGCCAGTTGAATGACTCGACACTGCATGCCAGACCGTTAGGGCGTAGCTTATTGTACATTGTCGCGGCGCCGGATTACTTATCGCGTCGAGGCGTGCCGCAAACACACAATGACCTTGCAAATCATGACACGATCGGTTTTTCAGCTCCCAAAATTCTTAATCACTGGCCTTTAAAAGGGGTTGAGTCACTAAAACCTGTACTCACTTCCAGTAATGGTGAAACGGTTCGGCAACTTGCTCTTGCGGGAAATGGTATCGCTTGTTTATCGGGTTTTATGGTCAAGAAGGATATTGAAGAGGGGCGATTGATTTCACTGTTTGAGGGGGAAAAGTTAACCAATACAGGACGAGAACAGGTGAATGCGGTGTTCTACAAATCGTCTTCTGTAGCCAAACGGATCTCCGCGTTCATCGACTTTATTCAGCCAAAGCTGGTGTTGTGAGACGCCCTTTTGGTAGCGTATAGTGTTAACTACGTAATGCATTGTTTTTACTGCTGTAAATCGTAGGGTTTAGAAGAAAAATTTATTATGTAGTGGTAAATGATGAGGTTATCGGGGACAGTTTTTCAAACTGGCCTCTTTAAGGGTAATATTTATCTTTTCTTCTCAACCACCTACAAAATTAAACGCTGCAATTTGCAGCGTTTGTTGTGTTACGTTGAGCATGGTATTGATCACGTAAAGCAAAGAAATGATATGTGCTATTGTGCGGGGTTTTTATACTTCGACACCCTGTCGTGATAGTTCTTTTCTAACAGATGAATATTGGGTTTGCCTAATAGGGGCCTCTTCATCAATTGACGCTGCTGCGCAGATGCCAGCGCCCTGTCCAATATTTAAGCATATTGCCATAGCTCTAAAGTTAGAATGAGCGACATGAGTTCCGCCTATAGATCGACCAGCTAAAAGCAGATTTTCTATTTCCAAAGGGATCAGTGCTCTCATTGGTAAGGTATACTTTTGTGTTTGGGTAAATTCATTTTGCTTGCCATTTTTATCTAGCCCTGCACCTTCAATATTGTGAATATCAAAATTGAAGTAACAGCGTGTAGCAATCCAGTCATCAAATATTTTTGCTTCTGCAATATCTTCCTCTGTTACGGTATACTCGCACTCAAAGTGCCTTGTTTCTCTAACGCCAATCATTGATGCTGTGCGATATAGGTAACATTTTTCGTATCCAGGTGCGTATTTCTGAAGGAAAGGGACAATTCGTTCAATTTGTAACCTAAGCTCTGCTTCAGAGTTTGATATTTGGTTAATGTCAGTGCCGTCGACGCCGGTTAAATTGGTCATGTTTACTGTGACAACTCCCTTTATTGGGGATGGGTAAAGCAATACATGCCCCATCGGGTTTTCGAAGTAGTCATGAGCAAGATCTTGGATATTGCCTAGAGGAACCTTAACATTGTCTTCAAACTCGCCAGGAAAAATGGCGCGATCATAGTCAACGCCAGCAACTTGGATCATCAATGTAACAGGTTGCATGGCGTTATCGTCTTCACGACCAATATAAAAAGATGCGCCAGCTTTTGCTGCAACATCACCATCACCAGTAGCATCGATAATACGCTTAGCTAAAATTGCCTGACGACCTGACTTGCTTTCGATGATTACACCATTAATATGCTTATTTGTCATAATGACGTCGCTGACTAATGTGTAAAACATGACATCAACGCCGACTTCTTTCAGCATCTTTATCATGATTAAGCTTAGTTTCTCGTGATCGATAATAAACTTGGCTTTTAAGATCTTATCGCCAAAGTAGTTGTAATCTTTTTCAGCACTCTGTGCGCGCGCTAATAGTTCGTTAAGCACTGGCCCTTCCGTATTTCCAGTCCAATGGCTCATTAAACCAGCAGTTGCCATTCCTCCTAAAATGTTATTTCTTTCAATGAGAACGACTTTTTTACCGGCTTTTGCTGCTCCCATAGCGGCACCAAACCCTGCTGGTCCTCCGCCACAGATCAATATGTCGCATTCTTTGTGTACTGGAATTTTCATTTCAGGCTGAGTAATAAATTTCATAGTCGTTCCTATTTGAATCATTGCATGGTTGCGTGTATCTATAATAGTTACATTTGAGGTATTGTTGATCAATTCACAAGTTGAAGAATATTTTAAAAGTGTGAGATATACCCATAATTCTTAGAGAAGAAATTAACACTATAAGCCATTAATATACAAGAGTATGGTCTAAATCACAGCACAGTAAAATAGTTGACTCAAAATCATGCAAAGGTCACATTTTTATTTATAACCGCAATAGTGGGGTTGAAATTTGAAGCTCTCAATGGGAGTGTATCTATTATAGATTCGTGGGGGCAGGATGAAAACTAAACCAGTAGAGATGATAACATTGCGCCATGCATCGGGAGTGCACGCATCAATTTGTACCTATGGTAGTAGATTACATGCATTTGGGTACTCAGATGATAGCAACGTTATTGTTGCTCCCCGAGATGCACAACAGTACTACCAATTACCTGGTTATGTTGGCGCGACAATAGGCCCTTTAGCGAACCTTGTTCGTGATGGGAAAGTTGAAACTACCCGCAATATTCAGCAGCTGGATGCCAATTATGGACGGCACCATCTACATGGTGGTAAGCATGGAATGGATAAGCAGCATTGGGCAGTGAGATCACAGAATCAGACTGATGTTAGTCTTGAATGGGTAGAGCAGAGTATTGGCCGTTTTACGCTAAATTTTGAAGTTCTGGAGAATGGGCTTGTTATCAGTTATTCGGTTGAAGCGTTCAGAGACTTAATTGTAAATATGACGAATCATGCTTATTTTAATTTAAATAGGGATAGAACGATCCACCGACATCGTTTGCAACTGAATGCACAAAGTATAGTATCTACTGACCATTTTAATATTCCACTGAATGAAATTGAGAATATTACAGGAACTCAGATCGACTTTAGGCGACCTAAAGGGTTAGAATTTTTGCAGTCAGCATCATCAATTAATGAAATAGAAAAGTATCGAGGGTTGAACCACTGTTTTATTTTCCAAAATGGTGAGAATGAGGTCACTCTAATGTCACCTGAAAGTGAGATACCGAACTTAACCATAAAGACGACTAAGCCTGCGGTGCATATTTACTCATCAAACAACAAATTGTTTATTAATAACGAAAGAGATGAAGTTCATGGCGCATTATGCATAGAGCCAATGTATTCATTAGCTGATCAGTTTCAAGGTGATCAAATGCGTTCTTTGGTTGTACAGGGTGCCAAATATTTCGAGCAAGATTCTTACTGCTTTAGTTGCTGAAAAGAAAATAAATAGAGGGATATAGCGTGAGACTTAAATTAGACGGGAAGAATGTAGTTGTAACTGGCGGAGCACAAGGAATAGGTAGAGCCATTGTCGAGAGCTTTCTTGCAGAAGGTGCCAATGTCATTGTCGCAGATATACAACCAAAAGCCGAAGATCTACCAAGTGAAATACACTATTTCCAAGTCGACTTGACACAAGAAGCGAGCATTTCTACGTTTGCTGAAAATTGTCTAGCTACCGTTGGGAATATAGATGTACTCGTTAACAACGCGGGAATAACGGCACCTGCTCCTTTAGAGGATCTGACGTCGGATAGTTGGCAAAAAGTGATGAAAGTCAATTCGGATGCTGTCTATATGACGTCTAGAGCCTTTTACTCACAATTAAAAGCGTCAAAGGGCAATGTTATCACGTTGGCTTCTTTCGCTGGCAAACGAGGAACGTTGTTTGGTAACAATGCATCGTATTCAACTTCTAAGGCTGCTGTTATCGGCTTTACCCGTGCAATGTCGGTAGAGTCCGCTAAGTTTGGTGTCCGTTTTAATGCAGTTGCTCCAGGTGCTGTTTCAACCGATCTAATTAAAGCACTAACGCCTGAGCAGCAACAAAAAGTAACCGATTTGGTTCCTCTTTCTCGGTACGCAGAAGTAGAAGAGGTTGCAGATTTAGTGACATTTATGGCCAGCAGCCGCTGTGCCTATATGACCGGAGAGGTGGTAAATCTCAATGGCGGTCTATACCTTGATTAAGAATATACATGGAGGCTATTTAGTCATGAACAAAACATTACTTACTACTGCTTTTATATCAGTATTATTGTCAGGCACTGTACAAGCACAAACACTCATTGTTGCGGGTTCAGAAGCCGTAGGCTCACTACTTGATAGAATGTCAGTAAAATTTGCTGAAAATGTAAAAGAATACTCAGATAATGAAATAAAAGTAAACCTAATTCGCGGGAATGCGATGGGGACAGCGCCACAGGTTATCCAACAGCATATGATGGGAACGGTGGATATCAACTTTACAAGGCCTGAGTATTTTAGTGAGTATGTGCCAGAGTTTGGTATTTTAAGCTGGGGCTTGGCATTTGAAGATAATGCGCATATGGAGAAATTTTTTGCTAGTGATGCTTTTTCTCAATGGAATGCATCTCTAATTGAAAGTGCCAATGTAAGAATATTGGCCGCAGGACCCGATCAGGCGCGGGTGCTATTTTCGACTAAACCAATTGAAAAAGTTAACCAAATTGAAAAGTTGAAGATCAGGGTTCCACAAATTACCAGTTATTTGCGTTTCTGGCAAAGCACAAAAGCCCAACCTACTCAGGTTGACTGGTCAGAGGTTTTCCTGTCATTAAATAGCGGCTTAGTTGAAGCTGCCGAAGCTGATTATAGTGGTGCTTACTCTCAAAAATTCCATATTGCTGCACCATATATAACCGAAACTGATCATATATTCTCAGCAGTCGATATATCAATTAATGAGATGAAGTATCAAGTGTTAAGTGAAAGCGAGCGAGAAATTGTAAAACGAGCGGCGCAAGATGCAGTAAATTGGTTGACACTTGAAGCTGTCACCGATAGTGAAAAAATGAAGCAAGCGATGATTGCAGAAGGTGCAAAAGTCTTCAGTATCGATCGTAGCCCATTGATCAAGCTTGCGGCAGAGGAAGCGATGACGATGGAAAAAGAAGGCTATTGGCCGAAGGGCACATGGGACACTGTTAAATCGGTACTTTAATGGATTATAGCGGCTAGTGTATCTAGCCGCTAACTGGTGAAATTATGAACTCAACCATTCTAGATAAATTCTTACAGCGTGTAGGCATGATAGAGTGCTCTATAGCAGTATTGTTACTCGCTTTTACTGTGATAGGAATATTGACGCAAGTTGTTTTAAGGACTGTTTTTAATAGTCCAATTGCTTGGATAGAAGAGGCCTTAACGTATGCTTTTATTTGGCTAGTATTTATATCTGCCTCCTATGCATGGAAGAAAAAAGAACATATACGAATAGACGCAATTTTTATTCTGCTTAGTAAGCATCGTAAAGTAACATTGGCGTTAGAAATTTTTGTCAGTTTGTTGATGATAGCTTTGCTATCAACAATGGCAACAAGCCTTCTCGACATAATACCGCTTGAATCAAGAATGAAAACGGTCGCATTGCCAGTAAGGTTGCCTAAATCCTATTTTTATTCCATTCCACTATTTATATCAACAGTTTCTATGCTAATAACGAGTGCCGTATATCTATTTAAAGATTGTCAGCGACTGTTTCAAAGAGAAGGTAAAGAGGTGCTATCATGTCAATAGTTTTCTTATTTGGTATTCTCCTTGTACTTGGAGTTGTCGGCATGCCTATCGCATTTGCCTTGCCTTTGTCTGCGATTATTTTTATAACCATAGAGCCATCATTGCCATTATCAATAGTAGTTCAGAGAATGAGTGTAGGTATCGACAGCTACGTTTTGCTGGCGATTCCGTTATTTATTTTTGCGGGTAACTTGCTTAATGTGGGTGGCTTAGCAGAGCGCATATTTAAGTTTGCCTTGGCATTGGTAGGTCATATCAAGGGAAGTCTCGCACATGTTAATGTTATTGCTAGTGTGATTTTCTCGGGTATGTCTGGTGTTGCTCAAGCAGATGCAGCAGGACTGGGAACCGTTGAAGTAAAGGCAATGACTAAGGCTGGATTTTCTCCCGAGTTTAGTGCAGCTATCACTGCGGCATCGTCTATTATTGGCCCAATCATTCCGCCTAGCGGCATTATGATCATTTATTCTGTTCTGTCAGGAACCTCAATCCCCGAGTTATTCGTAGCAGGTATTATTCCCGGGCTATCGATGGCATTGGTGTTAATGCTAACTGTGTATTATCTTGCTAAGAGCGGTAAGATCCCTTGCCCTGAGTTTAAGCGTCAACCTGTTGCCGATGTATGGCAAGCGTTCAAAGAAGGCTTCTTACCGTTGATGGCACCGGTTTTGTTGATCACGGGAATTTTAACCGGGGTTGCAACTCCGACAGAGCTTGGCGCGTTAACAGTTGCTTACTCAATAATATTAGGGGCCGTGTACAGGGAATTAAACATAGCTAAGTTGCTGCAGGCAGCAAAAGATACGTGTGTGACATGTGGTGCGTTGGTATTTATTATTGCAGCAGCAGTTCCTTTTAGTGCGATTCTAGCCTTGCAAGGTGTACCGCACATGTTAGCAACATTTTTAACCGGTGTTAGTGATAACCCGTTAGTTATCTTACTGATTATCAATATAGCGTTACTAGTGTTAGGTTGTTTGTTGGACACTACAGCTATTATGTTGATTACTGTTCCTATTTTGATGCCCGTTGTTATGGCATTAGGTATAGATCCTGTGCATTTTGGTTTGATTGTAATTATTAACCTTTTGATTGGTACGATAACACCACCGTTTGGTGTCTTACTCTTTGTAATGATGGGAGTTGCAAATGTTAGCTACAACAAAATGTTCTCGGGTATTAAGTTGTTTTATTTACCTTTATTCTTGTTCCTTCTAGTATTAACATACATCCCAGCCTTTTCTCTTTGGCTTCCTGGTTTAATATTTTAGAGTTACGGCAGCCAACAGGCTGCCCTCATTTAAGAGGTTTGATTAACAGTGTCTTCCCAACCGAATAATAGTATTATTGATGGAATTACTTGTCTTCAGGCTTTAGCATCAAGCGATCGCCCTGTGGGTTGTCGTGAACTAAGTCGACAACTGAATCTCCAGCCAATGAAAGTCAATCGGATATTGCAGACGCTGGTATCAATGGGAATTGCGATTCAAGACGAAAAGAAGGCTTACTTACCCGGTCCGGGCATTCATGTTTTGGCGGCTCAAGCGATACATGGTTCATCATTGCTAAGTCAAACTCTCCCAGCAGTTGAAGCAAAGCTACCTTGCGAGCATATCATTTCAGTCGGTGTGTTATGGCAAGATAAAGTGAGCTATTTGGTGCATACAGAACCAGACAAAACGTTTTCGGAAAGCCTTACGCATAATCATCTATACGATGCAACAAAATCGACCATTGGTATTCAATTGCTGTCCAGTAAAAGCGACGATGAAATTGTCGATATTGTTGGTCAGAAACGGTTTGCTTTAATTAAGGATAAAGTCGCTTTTTCACGCATCCACGGTTATAGCAAGCAGTACCATGAAGATCCAAATGAAGTGACCATTGCAATCACCCTCGATGGCAATAGCAGTGCTGCAATCGCATTTTCTCGATTTCAGGATCAAGGTGATGCGCTAATCGATAAACTTGCCGAGCTAAAGGCATTAGCGGTGAAGATATCAGGTAAAGTCTAGGAGTTTAGGTACCAAATATTGATTATATATACTGCCGAGGCCAACGAGAATTGACCTCGGTTTTAGAGGCGATAATCTGCCACAGGTGCATTTGCCCAACGACTAATCGATGACTTTTACACGACCGACATCGCCACTCTCTAAACGCACTTTAATGCCGTGCGGGTGATTGGGCGATTTAGTTAATAGGTCTTTAACAATCCCAGCGGTTAGTGTTCCAGTGCGTTGATCCTTTTTAAGGACAATTTTAACCGCTAATCCTGGGTGAATGTTGGCGCGGTGCGTTCCACTCATTATCTCTACCTTATCTTATCTTATCGTATCTTGTTTTTTGAGTAAGCATTCGTAAATCGAGCGGTTATGCCAGATATGACGCTATATATGATGCTTAGGATACCATCGTGTTCGGCAGTACAAACACGATGGTTTTGCTTGATATATTGCGCGTTTAGTTATGAATGTTTTAACCAAACATCAGCTTTGCCAAGATCTTTCTTTTTACGCTTTTTCTTACCTGTACCTTCAGGTTTTGCCATCGGCTTATTGGCATTTAACATCTCTTGAGTGATGGTTTCATCAAGCTCATACCCTTCGATCTGCTCGCGCTCAAGACGGATCTTGTTCTTCTTTTCGATCACTTTAAAATGATGAAAATCTTCATAATCAATCAGTGATAGGGCAAGGCCGACTTCGCCTGCACGGCCGCTTCGACCAATGCGATGCATGTAGTCAGATGGGCTTCTTGGTAGGTCAAAGTTGATCACGACAGGCAATTTCTCGATATCTAAACCACGAGCCGCAATATCCGTGGCAATTAAAATATCAATTTCACCGGCCTTAAATGCCTCTAGTATACGGGTGCGGTAGCCTTGGCCTTTATCGCCATGAAATACTTCAGCTTCAATACCGCGCTTGTGTAGTTTATCCGCCAAGTGCTCACAGCTATTTTTAGCATTAACGAACACCAGCGCTTGTCGCCATTGGTGCTGTTTGATCAAATGCGCTAACACGGCTGTTTTCTCGCCTTTATTCACATTAAAGACACGTTGTACTACTGTGCTGGCATCATCACTTTGAAGCTGTATTTCAACAGGAGAGTTAAGTAGCGCTTGAGTTAACGATTGCACTTGCTCTGGGAACGTGGCAGAGAATAACAGTGTTTGCTTTTGCTTAGGTAATTGACCAAGCAATTCGGTTAGCTCATCGGTAAAGCCAAGGCTTAGCATTCTATCTGCTTCATCCAGCACTAAGGTTTTTACCTTATCTAGCTTGACCGCATTGCTTGAGATTAAATCAAGTAAGCGACCCGGCGTAGCAACCAAAATATCGGCGCCGCCACGTAAGGCAAGCATTTGAGTATTGGCAGAAACCCCACCAAAAACCGCCACCGTTTTAATGGCACCGTTAAAATGTGCAGCGTAGGATTTAATGCTGTCGGCAACTTGTTTAGCAAGCTCTCGCGTCGGAACCAAAATCAGCCCAGTAACATAGTTACCTTTTCTGCTGTTCGTTGTGTCGGTATGCTTTTGTGTAAAAAGATCTTGTAACATTGGCAGTGCAAAAGCCGCCGTTTTCCCTGAGCCTGTATTTGCACCAGCAATTAAATCACGTCCAGCAAGTACACTTGGGATGACTTGAGCTTGAATTGGCGTAGGCTGTTGATACTCTAACTCGGTTAGGCGAGTCAACAGAGGTTGAATCAAGGCAAGCTCGGTAAAGCTGGTTGGCGTTTTGGCAGTCGTCATGGGGTAAAAAGGCTCTCGCAAAAATTAAGGCGTGCATCTTAGCGTATTTGCGCCCGATGAAGTAGTGCAATGATAGGTCAAATCGACCAGTTAAGGTGTTATATGAACGCAATCCGTATATTTTCATTACAGTGTCACAAGGGTGTAAACGCTAGTCTGGCCGTTAACTTGATGTTCGTCAGTGAGTTGTTATTGTCTTCACTAATAAACGAAAGGCTTCAATTAATTCGCTATCATTGCGTACACCACTAACGCTCGCTCTTATGAAACGATTTTTACTGCTTTTTGAAATAGCGAATGACTCCGAGTTCATCACCGTGATTCCCCTATCATGCAATAGTGAACAGATAGCAGTTGCGCATTTTTGTTTAGGTAATTCAATGAAATAGTGTGGGCTAAACTTGCTTGTTGTATGACTAATTTCATTCAGTAAGGTATCTGTTATCGCTTTTCTACGCAGAATTTCATTTCGTTGATAGGTTAATAGGTTAAATGCAGCCCCACTATTAATCAGCTCCATTGCTGCTTGGTGTGACAGTGGGGAAGACATCCAGCACGTATCTCGAAGTACTTTTGTTGCTTTATGCATTAATGCCGAAGGGAAAACAAGATAACCAGCCCTTAATCCGGGCATAAAAACCTTGCTGAGACTAGAGAAAAATAAGGTGCGCTCTTGTGCATAGAACTGAATCGGCTTTTCTCGGCTTACTGGCAGTAAGCCAAAGACATCATCTTCTAAAATCATAATGTTGTGGTAACGGCAGATCTCGGCAAGTTCAAGTCGGCGTTGTTTTCTCATGACTGTGCCAGTAGGGTTGTGAATTTGTGGGCTTAAGTAAATCGCATTACAAGTGTTACATTCGCAAAAACTCGCGAGCGCCTCAGGTAAAAGTCCCGACTCATCATAAGCTAATCCAACCAGCTTTCTCCCTAGTTGTCGGCAAAGCTGTATGATCCCTGGGTAGGTGAATGCTTCTGAGACAATGGTATCTCCTGAGCAGGTGGAGACCAAAATCGCGCATAATAGCGCGTGTTGAGCCCCGTTTGTGCAGGCAATTTGTTGAACATCGGCTTTAATACCACTGCGAGACAGCCATTGTAAGCCTGCTTCACGGTGTTTAAGGTGGCCTATTTCTGGCCCGTAATCCCCCAGCGAGTCAGTAATACTTGTTGAATCGACGATCGTGGAGAGTGTAGGGATGTCATACTTTTTAAGCGTTTGATGCAAGGCGGGCATGACATCATTTGTCAGGATACTGGAACTTCGCGATAAGTCGTAAAAAGACCTTTCTGGACGATAGTTATGAAACTCTCCTTGATTACTGTTAGTAAGATTATCACTTTTTACGAATGACCCTTTCCCTACGCGAGAAATAATAAGGCCATTTTTTTCTAGTTCGCGGTAGGCTCGACTAACCGTGACGCTGGTCACAAATATTTTGGCGGCTAACTGACGGTGTGGTAACAGCTGTTGGCCTGGTTTTAGCTCATGATCACTAATTTTTTGGGACAAAAATTTAAATATAATTCTGTATTTGGGCTCAAAGCTAGATGACAATGCTGTATTGAGCTTTGATATCATGTCAATTTCCATATTGACCTTTATTCCTATTAATTTCAATAATCTACTCAAGGAAGTATACCAGACATTTCAAACATTTAGGGAAACATGATGAAAGCGAGCCTCTCGATATACGATAAAGGAATAAAACTCAATCGCACTATTCTAATACATCTATTCCTTTATATGCTAGTCTGCTTTTGTTGGGGAACAACATGGATAAGTATTAAGTTTGCCACATTAACAATACCACCACTGACATCAGCAGGATTACGATTTTTGATTGCGTTCCCGTTTTTTTATATTATCTGCCGTATAATGAAGGAGCCAATTTTTTACCCTAAGGGGAAAATGAAGTTCTTTGTATCCATTGTCCTATTATACTTTTCAATCCCATATTTTTTGATTGGCTACGCATCAAAAGATGTTAGTTCAGGGCTTATTTCGTTAATATTTAGCACAATGCCGATTTTTACAATTATATTCTCTTCATTATTTAACGGCGCTAAATTTAATAATCATCAGTTTGCAGGTATTTCAGTCGGCTTTATGTGTCTATTAATGATCATCATTAATCAGGGCATGGAAATTAGCTATAGCAGTTATTTAGGCATTTTCGCTGTATTTTCATCTGCAGCACTGCATGGGCTTTGCTATGTGTTAACCAAAAGACATGGAGAGTCAATCTCTATCTTAACATTTAACACGCTGCCTATTGGAATTGCAGGCTTTGGCATGACGGCATTAGGTTTTATGTTGGAAGACAGCACACTGTCGGCCTTTAGTAACCAGAGTGTTGCTGGTGTTTTTTACCTTGGTATTGTTGCTTCTGTTGGTGGATTTCTGGCCTATTTTTACTTGTTAAAAAAATTAAACCCAACAATTCTTTCCTATGTATTTGTGATATTTCCAGTAGTGGCAATCTATATTGGCGCAAAATATGCGAACGAAGCGGTATCTGATTCATTTGTTTACTTAGTGTTAGTCATGCTAATGGGCGTTGCTTACACTAAGTATCATACGCCGAAGAGTTAATTAAAATGAAGTTAAATGATGTGTTTGATGTAATTGAAGAAGATTGTGAGAGAAAGTACCCTGAAGAAGCGTGTGTTTGCTTTACCATTTCCATTGCAGTACATTGCTCGTTCTCATTTCTCGGCATAAAATGATTATCAAATCCTCATAGTAGTCATTTGATATTTACCCATTATGAAAATTAGTTTTGAACAAGTACAAGCGTTTGTCGCGGTTGCTGATACCGGCTCATTCAGTGCCGCGGCGAAAACCCTTGGTAAGCATCGTACAACACTAGGTCAGGTTATTTCTAATTTGGAGATAGAGATTAACATGAATCTCTTTGATCGCAGTGCGAGATATCCAACCTTAACTGAGCAGGGGAAAGTACTCTATCAACAAGCTAAAGCACTGAATGCCGCCAGTAGTGCTTTTGAGCAACTCTGTTTATACCAAGAAAAAGGCGTAGAGACTGATCTTACTATTTACTATTCAGTGCAACTACCAGAACAATTGATTGCCGATATTATGACGCAGTTACGTGAGCGCTATCAGCAAGTTAAAGTGCATTGGTTAAGAAGTACTAACAGCGACATTCTTTCCGCACTACAAAGGAATGAAGCTGATTTGGCAATTGTTGTCTGCCCGAACGGAAACTCCATAACCTCTATTGATTTTAGGTACTTATCTAATATTCCCTATACCGTTTGCGCAAGCCCAAGCTTTTTAGCAAAAGAGAAGCCTGCAGGTTTTGCAGATCTTCAGTATCTGCATCAACTTGTATTAGATGATTATTATCATAGTGGTATAGCGAGATCGGTTTGTGTATCGAATCATATTCAGCGATTTGACAGTCTACAAGTGTTGTTGCATTTACTGTCGTCCGGTGAAGGGTGGGCGGTACTACCGTCACATTGTGTTGAGCGCGCAATAAAGGCTGGAGAGTTACAAGAACTCTGCTTAGAAGAGTTAAGCACGGCATTACGTTTTCCAGTTGTGTTATGGCAGGCAGTAAAATCGATGGGTCCTGTCGCCTCATACCTTATAGAGTTGATCAAAGCGTACGCAGTTAGTTACGAGAAACTTGATTAGAAGTGAGGGCCTAATGCTCACATCGTGAGTTTGTTGTGCTTTCTAACGACGTTATGATTCTCTCGGTTTCAATCATAACTAACGGAAAAAGACGATGAACTTGAAAGCGATTGCTTTAGGCGTTGCAATGGCGGGAATGACCGCAAGCACCGCGCTAGCTTGTACCTCTATTGCGTGGAATACCGAGAACCATGGTGTTATTACGACGCGTACTAACGACTGGATGGAGTCAACTTTCCCACACCTTGGTGGAATCGTTAAAGGCGATGAGCGCTATATTCATGGTGCCGGTCTTGGTGATAAATACACAGTGAAGTACGACGTGGTCGGCGTGCTTGCCTACGGCGAGTTGGATCTTGTGCATGATGGTGTTAACAGTGAAGGCCTGCAGGTTAACACACTGTTCTATCGTTCAATGACAATGGATCCTGTAACACACCCTAAGCAAGTGACACAATTCACGATGGGCGAGTATTTTCTAACCTCTTTCGCCACTGTTGAAGAAGTGTTAACGGCGTTGCCAACGCTCGATTATGCATCCATGAGCCTTGAAGCGATGCCTGTAGACATCACGCTGCACTGGTCAATTACCGACAAAGGTGGTGACCGTGCCATTATCCAACTTGATCCCGATGGTATTAAAGTCTACCGCGGCGAAGAAGCGGCAGTGATGACGAACGACCCATCAATGCAAGAGCATCTTGATAACTTGGAGAAAGTGAAGCCATCTTGGGAATCGGCTGACCGTAACCTTGAGTTTGGTTCGAACGGCAATAGTGCTTCTCGCAGCCGTTTTGTACACGCGAGTTACTTCCTAAATTGGTTGGACGAGCCAAGCAGTTCGTTAAACGGCATGATGAAATTATCATCAGTCCCTTACCGTGTACCAGCAGATGCCCCATATATGGACTTTGGTCAAGGTATGACGGGTTATGCGACGGAGTGGACGTTGACACAGAGCTTAGAAACTGGTGACAGCGTGTATGAGTACAACTTCGGTGAGCATTGGAATACTGTTCGCTTTAATGTGTACGATCTGATGGGTAAATCGTTCCGTGTTCCATTGTACACGTCTGCAATGGGTGAGCTGGACGCGATTAAGTAAGTCTCTGCTAATTTAAAGAGCCGCTCGATACTTGCCTTAAACAGGGCAAGTATCGTTTTTTGTTATACGGAATCATTGTTACTTACGTTAGCTTGCCCTTCATAATTGATCTATCGACAAAGATAACTCGCCTATTTTTTGAAGCCGATGCGATTACCCTCCGCTCACGACGGCGCGACGAATAATATCCCTTACTGGAATGCCTTGCCGTCATAAAATACCCACTCTCCGCATGGGCATGTTCGAATTACAGTAATAGTCTTGTTCTGATTTAATTGTGTATTTCTGTTGCAAATTAAACCTTGTTGATTTGGTTCTTATTTGGCATGCGTCTATTTTTTGACACTGCTATTTAATGATAGAGGTGTGATTTACATGATAACACTATGCCTGCAGCGCTTATTTATTGTTATGTTAATTATGGTTTGTCGTTTTCGTTATTATGAGATGACGTTTTAGTGACGCTGAATGTTTGTGTGAAGTTTGCATTTAGCGCCGCATTTATTTTATTAAGACATGCTGTTTGTGATGTGGGTTGTGTTATTAATGGTACGCTATACCTGTTAGTGTGAGCACGAATCATAATGATAGGTGTACAGAGTTCATGCTGTTTATATTATTAAATAGTGTTTTAAGTGGTCACTATTTTGAAGGTTTAACAAAAACGTGAAGAGAGTGAGTTTGTGGAGAAGAATAATATTACTGGCCTTAGGTTGCCATTGTCGATAGCCATTATGGCTATTTTGGGTATTACAGGATGTGCATCGGTTGAAGAGCAGCAGGCCGTTGTATGTACGGTTGATGATTCTGGGGTTATAGAGCCAAAAGAGGCCGTCGGGAATGTCAATCAGTTAATTGACGCCTGCGGTACTGAGTTTTATTTTGATTACCGAGATGATCAGATAGCAGATGTCGCAAAAATGTCACGCTATCAAGCTCAATTTGAGCGCATTTCTGAAGATAGTAGTGGGGCATTCTTTAGCCAAAATTCAATCAAAAATGTTCTGGCATCGCAGGTTTCATTGACCTCTCAAGAGGCTATGTTTGCTAGTGACCGCGCCGATATCAGTGATCAGTTTCAGCTAGCTAAGCTGCGCCACTTCCTGAATGCGTATTTAGCAACACTCGATAACTCTTCTAGTGTCTATGTTGTTGGTCATACAGACAGCACAGGCTCGGCTAAGTACAATCAGTTACTGTCTGAACAGCGAGCAAAATTCATTGCTGATGAGCTGGTTAGGCTAGGGCTAGATAGTACTCGTCTCTATTATGAGGGAGTGGGGCAGTCTCAGCCTATTGCAAGCAATGCGACAAAGGCAGGGCGTGAAGCGAATCGCCGTTTTGAACTTTTGGATATTATTAGCAACGGTGAGCCGGTTGATTTCAACGTGGCACGCACCGCAATGGCGAAAAAGCAACGTATTGAAAACGTGCTCAATATGAAGCCTATTAGTGAGCGTCCCGAAGTGCCATCAAAGAAACCAACAGATGGTCGTTTAGGGTTGGGCGGTGTTCCAGCGGCGTCTGCACCAATAGATTTTCAATCCCTTTTAGCGGCGCAGCGTCATTCATTATCTGCCGATGAAACGAATCAGCATATTGCAACATGCATTGAGGTTGAACCAGTATACCGTTCAAAAACAATTAACTATGCCACCGGTGAACCATTGACACACTCGAAAGAGCTATCCAGTGTTGGTAATTTGTTCCGTTCCACTTGGGTAGGACAGGCAGAAAACACACGGGTTAAAATTGGTCCAATAGACATTAAGCGTGAAACGCTGGAATCGGCCACAAGTCCGAAGGTATCATTCTTTATCAACAATGATGGCGGCAGTGAGCAAGTTCCAGATTACATTTACACAACGCACGTTGAAACATATAAAGGCGACAATAGCGTGTTGCTCCGGATGTATCCCGAGCAAAGAAATGCACACATGCTGTGCTCTGATGTCATATTTTCCACTGAAGGTGACGTGACGACTAAGTCAGCAGGGATTTTTTACCGCAATAAGCGAAAAGTGCAGCTTGTCAGAGACATTGATTTTAAACTAGATGGTAGTTAACCTGGTTGTAATTAAACGAGCTGTAATACGCCACAAAAAAAGAGCAGATATTCTGCTCTTTTTTTCGTTACGTTATGTATTCATCGCTGCAGTGGACAATTAATTACGGCTTCTAATGTTTTTTGCTAGTGCCAACTGTTGATTAGCCTTCCGCATTACTTGGTTTGCTAAGCGATCTTTTTTCGCATTGGATAGCTTGTCCGATATCCGCATGTATTGCTCTGCTACATTAGAGCGTAGATTGGTAAGGGGTAAGAAGTCTTCAGGTAAACGCGTGGCGATATTATCAACATTTCGAACTAGCTCATCGAGTTTGGCGACAGAAATATCATCAGAGAGAGTGGCGTTCAGATCTTCAAACCTCTGAAAATAATAGACTTCAGCCGCTTCGTAAGGGAATGGAATGCTATTTCCTTTCTCAATCTCAGCATTGTATTCATTCAGTACAAAAATAGATGATTTCAATCGATTGCCAAATTCGATGAGTTCACTGAGGTCACTGTTATTGGCAAAGAAAAGTTCGCCGATGGTAATAATTATCGTTAGGGCATGCACATCGTCGTTTTTAATCGCAGCTCTATATTGCTCGACAAAGCGATCTGTTGCTGTTGTTGTGGGTGAGAAGATAAGGTCTTTTCGAACTGTTGTTAAGTCGTCTTTAAGTACGTAGACATTGTCTTCTTTATCATCATCACCATAGTTTCCCTTTTCTAGGTGCATATTAATCCGTTGCTGAAGAACATCGACAGTATTTTGCCAACTAGACTCAATATCCGTGGCCAGCCTTTTTAGTGCTTGCGAGTCAGGATACAGTTCATAGGCGTCATTGAACACATCATCAATGGCATAATAGTCAGGAAACTTGCTCTCTCTATTATTCAAAATCGTTTCAACACGTGAGTCAAAGATAGCGATGATCTCTTTTCGGTGCTGCCTGAAGAGCCCATCGCTGATGATCGGATTACTGTTGGATATACTATTGTGTTTTTGAAGCAATGTTTCTGGACTCATTGCTAACCAAGCATTCGTTTGCGCTTGTTCATTCTGATAAAAGGCCACTTGTTCCACAAGCGTTTGATACTTGGTATGTTGATGATGAATACTGACCCCAGCAATAATCATGATCATTAGCGAGATAACACCACAAGCTAAGTATGAAGAGGTCTTTCTTTCAAAACACTTAATTGTCTCTTGAGCAGACAACGGTGAGAGATTGCCTGTTAGGTCGAGCCCGCGTTTTAGTGCTCCCCATATCCCCATAGGTAATTTAGCGAGTTTAGTTAATGTGTAATTCTCGGATTTTGCGATGTTAGAAGGCTTACGGCCAAAAGGGTGTCGGCTAGAAAGCAATTCATATGCGATGCAGTTAAACGCAAACATATCATCTTGCTGAGATGCTTCTTTGCCTTCTAGCAGATTGATTGATGCATAGTTGGGTGTATAGCCGCTTAACGACGAATCTTCTTGTTGTAGTTTTGCTGCGTAAATGTCCGTGTCTTCTTGATAGACCTTGGACACGCCAAAATCAAAAACTTTCACCTCTCCGTTGCGATTAAGCATGATATTGCTTGGTTTAAGGTCGGCATGTACCACATTTTGCTGATGGGCATAATCTAAAGCATGCAGAACTTTTTGAAGGATTTTATAGGCACTTTTAAAGGATAACCCATGAGGGCGTGAACGCTGAATAACCTCTTCAAGTGTTTCACCATCAAGGTATTCCATTACGAGGAAGTAGATTTGTTTATCTACCCCGAAATCATAGATGCGAATAATGTTATGGTGGCTTAATTGTTGCGTATTTTGCGCTTCTCTAAATAGTGATTTTATAACTTCTGGTTGTTCGGCAAACTCTGGTTGAAGTATTTTTAGTGCGACATAAGGTGATTCTGCCCCCGTTTTTTCTAGCAATCTATCCGTGGCTTTGTAAACATCACACATTCCACCGTGGCCGAGAAGGCTTTCAATACAGTAGCGGCCTTTAATTACTTGACCAATAAGTTTTACTGGTTGTTTATTGGTACTGCCAGCCACTTCCGTTTTAGAGATATTTTCTTTGTTATTGGTGATATTGTCTTCACTATTAACAATGTGCGTTTTATCTCCATCGGATTCCTTTTGTATAGATTGAGGTTTCGCTTGGGACATATTAAGGCTCCTATTTATTTAACATACATACTAAGTTTTTATGCGCGATGTCACGGTCAGGTATGTCATTTTTTTAAAGCCACTATACAAAATAGTAAATTGACAAATTTATTTATTACATTTCCCGTCGACGACATGTCAAGAAAATGACGCGGCAATATTTGTCTAGATTGATTAAGCTCGGTTAAATGTAGATAGTACCCAGCGTAAATTTAGTTTCATTTCAATAATTATTAATTTTCTTGCCTGGAGTGTTCATGGACTTGACGTTATCAATCGTGAGTTATCACAAATTTACATCTGAAATGAAATCAGTTGTTACTATTTCTGCGATTGATGATTCGTCTGCTTTTTTATTTGGTCGTGCTGCTGATTGTGATTGGGTTTTACCGGACCCTGAGCGAGTGGTATCTGGCGTACATGGAAAATTTCAATTTAGACAGGGCCATTTTTATTTGGTCGATTGCTCGACCAATGGCGTGTTTCTAAATCGCAATGTGATGCCGATAGGAAAGAGTAAGCGTGTTATGTTGTCTGATGGTGATTTGATTACGTTTGGTGACTATGAGGTTGAAGTAGCACTGACAAAACTTGAGGATGGCATCGGTGAGCCGCTACAAACACGCGCTTCCTCTGCATCGAGTGATAGTCAGCAGCAAGAGAATCGTCAATCGTCGGCGGTGTGTACAGCTGCAATTGACAATACCGTTGAATCGCAGGCAACCCTAAAGAATGACTTTTTGGGTGAGCTTGAAGATAGCTTTGATTATGAGTTAAGTGGTGATTTCGATGAGATTCCTGATGATTGGGATTTTTTGAATCAGCCGACCGCCCTTGCAGTAACAAACAATGATCTCGCAGCCACAGAAGCTACGTTAGATGTGGCGTCGCCGATATTAGATCAGAGCCCGAAAAAATCGCCGGTACAAGTTTCTCGTCCAGCAGCATCAAGGCAGGCTAGTTCCTCGTTAACACACGGCGTTGAAAAAGCGCCACGTTCTAAAAGCACTACTCATACCACACATGCGCGGGTAGTGAAAACAGCGATGCTCAACGCAATGTCGGCGACAGATGAATCTCCAACGGCAGCGTTCCTGCGAGGGATGGGTATCCCTGAAGAGATGGTGCCGGTGGATAATACCAGCCAATGGTGGTTTAACGTTGGGCAATCTATGCAGTTGATGATGACGGGCTTAATGGACACCCTGCATCATCGAGCTTCATTTAAGCAATCAAATCGCCTTAATCACACCGCCTTTCAACGCCAAGAAAATAATCCGTTGAAGTTCTCTGCCACGTTTGAAGATGCAGTGCATAACTTATTTAACCGCACGTCTGTCAGTTTCTTAACCCACGATCGCGCCATTACTGAAGCGTTTAACGACATTGAAAAACACGAAAACGCAATGATGAGTGGCGTTGATGGGGTTGTCAATGGGGTTATGAAGATGCTTCACCCCGACAATAGCGTCACATCACTAGAGACGACGGGTATTCTCGACCGGATGAACCCGTCGCGCATTGATGCAAGGCAATGGAACCTGTTCCAACAACGATATTTCGAACTTGAAAGTGAAATGCAATCTAACGAAAAACCATTTTACTTAGAAGACTTTGTTAAAGCCTATGAAACTAGCCTAAAGTAGCGAGGAATCATCATGCATAAAAGACTGTTATTTCTAGTATTTATATTGTTGTCTGGCTGTACGTTTAACTATTTTAAACCTGCATATACCACGCTTGAATTCGAGGCTAGTGAAGGGATAAACCCAGATCTGAACGGTCGAGCTTCACCACTTGTTGTTAAAGTTTACGAACTGACATCGCGTACGTTATTCGATAGCCGTGATTTTTTCTCTCTCTATGAGTCCCCCAAAAAGGCCTTAGGATCGGATCTTGTTGTTATTCAAGAGTACTCATTTTATCCGGGGTCGAGTGAAACGTTTGAGGCCAGCATGGTGTCAGCCTCTCGATATATTGGCATTGTTGCGGCTTATCGAGATATTGAAAATGCCCACTGGCGAGAAGTCATTGAGATTGATCCTAAGGGGTACGACACCCTTGCCGTCAAGATCGATGAGTTACGAATTTCAGTAAAAAAATAGAACGGAACTGAAGGATAAGTATGAGTGAGTTTGACCGGGTCGCTTGGAGCGAAGGAATGTTTTTGCGTCCCCAGCATTTTCAGCAGCAAGAGCGGGCGATAAAGCGCGAAAGCGCATTGCTACACGAAAGCTTGACCAAATACTCGTGGGGAATAACCTCGCTAGAGATTGATCAAAGCTTATTAAAAGAAGGCCAATTTGCCCTCACTGAGTGTGTAGCAGTACTACCGGATCGCTCAATGTTCATTGCCCCTGAGCGTGATGAATCACCAACGCCTATCAACATCGACAAAGATGACAAAGGAATGAAAGTGTATCTTCTCATTCCTCACAGCAAACCGCGCGAGGTCAATATTGCGAATGATAGCAGTATGGCTATCGCGCGTTACCGTTATCAAGATTATGCTGTGGTTGATGAAAGTGATGGACAAGATGAAGAGATCATTCAGCTCGCTAAACTGAACTGTTCTCTCAAGGTCGCGAGCGCGCCGGTGACGGGGTTTCACTCGATAGCTATTGCCGCTATTCAGTCTGTTAGCGCTGAAGGAGAGGTCACGCTTGATCAACAATTTATTCCTCCGTGTATTACCGTTACTGCCAGCCCAGTCTTAGTCCATTTTCTTAAGGATGTGATTGGCATGATTAAGTTACGTGCCGATGCTATTGCCAATCGAATGTCACAAGGAAAAGGTAATGTCACCTCGGCGGCGGATTTTATGATGCTACAGGTCTTAAATCGCTATGAGTCCATGCTTCGTTTGTATTCTCAGTCTGAGGGAATCCATCCTTTTGAGTTATGTGCACATTTTTATGGATTAATCGGAGAATTATCGGCATTTACCAGTAAAGATAAACGCCCGCCCGCACTCCCTGCTTATAACCATCATGATTTACCCGTGGTTTTTTCAGCAGTGGTTAACATTCTTACCCACTGTTTGAGCGTTGTGCTTGAGCAGACGGCAACCCGGATGCCGCTAGAGATGACACAGTTTGGCATTCGCGTGTCGGCATTAACAGATAAGAAGGTGCTTGAAACGGGCCAGTTTGTATTGGCCGTGAAAGCCGATATCGATGGGGAAGAGATTCGACGACGTTTCCCTGCGCAAATAAAAATTGGTCCCGTTGAACATATACGCGATCTGGTTAACAACCAACTGCAGGGGATTGGTGTCAGCCCATTACCCGTCGCACCGCGCCAAATTCCATATAACGCGGGTTATCAGTATTTTGAGCTCGATAAGTCAAATGATTATTGGTCTCGCTTAGGGGCAAGCGGAGGCATCGCCCTTCATCTGTCAGGTCAGTATCCGGCGCTTGAGTTAGAGCTTTGGTCAATTGCACTGTAGTGGGTAAGTTAAATGGTTGATAGTACCTTGATGAAACCTCGTCCTGGACGACGAACGCAATCTAGACCTGAGCCAGCACCCATGGCCAACGAAATGGGTGTAGATAACGATTGTACCGTTCTGCTAACAAAGGGTGCCACAACATCGGCGATGTCACGTTTACCGTCGATGGGTGAGAGCCCGATGATTGATGAAGCCAGCGTTCTTTTATCTTTGGTTGGGCAAATTCGTTCCACCAGCAATCATGGCGACGTTGGGACATTGCGGCAAGCATGTATCGACTATGTTCGTGATTACGAAACAAGGATGCGTCAACAACAAGTCAGTAACGAGCTGATTGAGTCGGCTCGGTACTGCGTATGTTGTCTGTTGGATGAGACTGTGCTCAATACGGTATGGGGCGAGCAGTCTGTGTGGACCAGTGATAGCCTGCTATCGACGTTTTATGCTGATACTTGGGGGGGCGAGCATTTTTACACACTACTTGATAACACGTTAGGCCAGCCCGATGCTTACCCTGATCTTCTAGAGCTACAATATCTTTGTTTGACCCTTGGTTTTGTCGGTAAGTTACGCATTGAAAAGCAAGGAAGAGAAAAGCATGAAGAATATCGCTATCGCGCTTATAAGGCGTTGAAAGATCTTAAAGGTGGTAAAGACACACCTTTAATTACCAACATTAAAGAACAAGTTATAGAGCAAAGTGAACATAAAGACCCGCTTCCTGCATGGGTTTCATTGTCGCTGTTTGCCGTGTTGATGTTATCGGTATTTATGTATTTCAATTATATTATAAATGAACGTTCTAACAGTACCTTCGTGAGTCTCTCGACCCTTGTACCTTTAAATAGCAATATTGACGATGCTTTATTTGTCGACGATCCGGCACGTTTAGCGATATATCAAATGCTACAAACGGAAATCGACCAAGGCGTTATCGAGCTCGTTGATTTACCCGATCGCTTACGTATCGTACTTAAATCAAGTGAGTTGTTTGCGTCTGGCAGCGCAGATATTCAGTCCCACATGTCCCCAATTGTATCCAAAGTAGGCCGTGTCTTGCAAAGCGTTGATGGACGCATTTTAGTGGTAGGGCATACGGACGACCGCCCCATTTTTACCAGCAAATACCCGTCTAACTGGCATTTATCATTAGCACGAGCGAACTCTGTCGCCGATCTGCTTGCTTCTGGAAATCAGCTTGCGCGGCGTTTGTGGTCTGAAGGTATGGGAGAGACATCCCCTCGGTTTTCTAACGATACTGATGAGAACCGAGCACGTAATCGCCGTGTAGAGATTGATATTGTGTTTGAACAACGTAGAGCGGGGCTGTAATGAGACTGATTAAGCGTATGGCTGCGGCAGTTGGACGATTGTTTGCGTGCAAATGGTTTAGAACCTTGATCGGCTGTCTTGCACTGGCATTTTTGATTTGGTTTGGCGGCCCATTACTAGCTGTTGCGGGTAAAGAACCCTTTCAAAGTGAAACGGTACGCTACTGCACATTGTTGGCGATTGCCTTCTTGTGGGGCGGAATTAACATTCTTCATCTTTCTAAAAGTAAGAAAGAGAAAAAAGAGAGTGTCGCGAAGCTGTTAGATGGCGGAGATCAAAAAAATGATGAACTACAAAATGAAGCGACCAAGCATGAAATCGACACCATCAGTGAGCGGATTCAAACCGCGATTCAGCTCTTAAACAAAACCTCAAAGCGTGGAAAAAAAAGCGTTTATTCGTTGCCTTGGTACGTCATGATTGGGCCGCCAGGCACAGGAAAGACGACCACCTTAGCCAACTCAGGTTTGGAATTTCCGTTGCAAGACTCTCTCGGTGATGCCCCATTGGCCGGCATTGGTGGAACTCGTCATTGTGATTGGTGGTTTACAAACAAAGCGGTATTGATTGATACCGCAGGTCGCTATACCACACAAGACAGTCACGCAGCAGTAGACAGTAAAGCGTGGCTCGGTTTCTTGGGGTTGCTAAAGCAGTACCGCACCAAGCGTCCAATTAATGGTGCCATTGTAACCGTCAGTTTACCTAGTTTAATGACGCAATCTCGCACTGAACGCAATTTGCATGCACGGGCAATTAAGATGCGTATTCAAGAGTTGCGTAACCAACTTGGGATGCACTTTCCTGTTTATGTCATGTTAACGAAAGCTGATCTGGTTGCCGGATTCAGTGAGTTCTTTGCTGAACTGCCACCAGAGAAACGCGAAACAGTGTGGGGGATGATGTTTCCATTGAAGCACGATCACGAACAAGGGGTCGTTAGTCTTTTCAATAAGGAGTTTCACCGTCTGCTAACAGAGCTTCTTTCATATATGCCAGAGCGTTTGCAAACTGAACGCGATATGGACGACCGCTCCCTGATCTATGAGTTCCCCAAGCAGCTTCGTATGTTGCAGTCGCAAATTGATGACTTTTTGAAAGAAGTCTTTGCTGCGAATGCTTTTGAAAAAGCGCCGATGTTACGTGGGGTCTTTATTGTCAGTGCTGCACAAAAAGGCAAACCGATTGATCGTGTCATGGCAGAAACATCCGGTGGCCTAGGGCTGGCACAGATCCCTCTGCGAAGTGCTGATGGGCATCAGGAAGGATATTTTATTAAAGCGCTGTTTGAAGACATTATTTTCCCTGAACAGTATATAGGCAGTGTTAATCGACATCACGAGAAGCAGAATCGCTGGGTTCATCGCGCCGCGATTGCTGGTGGGGTAGTGGTGACATCGGCGATGTCACTGTTGTGGTACTACAGCTATCAGTGGAATCTTAATTTGGTTCATGCTTCCGAGCAGGCGATGACAGAATATCAACATGTGCTCAATGGTCAGCAGCTTGATGAACAGTTAGACGTGGATACCTTAAGCCATGCGTTGGACCAATTGAGAGCACTGCCTGCCGGATTTGCTGGTAACGATCTTGATGGGCAAGGGGTGAAACGGGCAGGTTTTTATCAAGGAAACAAAATCGGCCAACCTGCCACGCAAGCCTACATTAACGCATTAAAAGGACCGCTATCTCATTATGCAGCGAGGCTATTGGTCGATGAAATGGCGGCAAATCAACAGCATCGTGAATACCTGTATGAAACGCTTAAAACCTATCTAATGATGTTTGACCATGAGCATTATGACCAAGATCAGGTGGTGGGATGGTTCTCAGCCTATTTTGAGCGTAGTTATCCAGGTGAGCTAAGTAAGTCATTGCGTCAGTCATTGTTAGGCCATGTAGATAGCATGCTTGCGTATATGTACATCGATGCTAAGCCAGATGTGGAAGCCATTGAAATGGCTCGACAGGAACTGACCACGATGCCGATTTCGGAGCGTGCCTACCAACGTATGAAATTGGAGTATATGGATAGCCATATCTCTTCATTCAGAGTGACCGATGTGCTGATGTCGCGCAGTTTGACCCAGTTCGAACGCCTTAGCGGAAAGCCACTGACCATGGGAATACCGGGTTTTTATACGTACAACGGCTTTCATATGGTATTTGAACGCCAAGTTGGGCGAACAGTGCGACTGCTAACAGAGGACAACTGGGTTTACGGCGACAAGATAGAATTAACCCGTGAAGATGAAGAAGCACTGGTTGCAGAGGTACGTGAGCATTACCTGCGAGATTATATTGATGAGTGGGATCAACTCGTTAATGACTTAGTGCTTAAAAAGACGCGAGGCGTGAGTGCCAGTTTAGCCCAAGCGAAGATCATTGCCGGGCCAGAACAGCCGCTACAGCAGTTGATCTTGGCTTATCAGTCGCAACTGGGTTTAACCCGAGTTGAAGTGAGCGATAACGTTAAGGCGGCTGGTGAAGTGGCATCCAATGTCTCTGATGTCGCACTGCGCTCATCCAAATCACGCATTGGACGCTATTTACCGAAAAAGATGCCAAGTGTCGATTTGAAGTTACCCGGCAAAGAAGTGGAATATGCATTCTATGACTTGCTGCAACTTGGCGATGCCGAGTTTGAACAGATGGCCTCTACTTTTTCTACTTACCACAACTATTTGCTCGATTTATCCAATGCAGAAAGCATGGATAAAGAGGCGTATAACAAGTTGCTAGATGGTAACGCTATTCGAGATTTATCACGTTCATTTCGTACTACCGACTCAGTGCTTCCAATGCCGTTCCGCCACTGGGTGAACAATATGGCGAACGAGACAACCCAACTGGCTAAAAAGGGCTCGCAATACCACCTCAATGATATCTGGGCTAATACTGTTTTAACGGATTATCAGCAGACAATCGCCAACCGCTATCCTTTTAATCCGGCGTCAAGTAAAGAGGTGAAATTGAGTGATTTTGAGAACTTCTTTGGGTATGGCGGCACCATGGATAAGTTCTTCCAAGATTATTTAGCCCCTTTTGTGGATACATCCCGAGGCGAGTGGCGTTTTGATAAAGAGATTGGTGTTAGCCAGCAGTCACTGGCAGTGTTTGAACACGCACACCGTATACGTCGAGCCTTCTTCGATCAATCAAGCAACCGCATCAATGTTGAGTTTGGGCTGCGTCCTTTGTATTTGGATCAACATATTACACGTCTAAAAATCGAAATAGGGAGGCAGTCTCTATCATACAGTCACGGTCCTACGCGCATTACTAACATTACCTGGCCTGATCGCGCATCGAATACCCGAATTGTATTTACGCCACCTAACTCCGGCGGAGAAATCACGCAAAATTATCACAGCCAATGGGGGATCTTCAGGCTATTAGATGAAGCGCTACTGTCCAGGCCTGAAGCACGACGAGACAATATAGTGATGATAGATATTAACGGCACCAAAGCACAGCTACAGCTGATCCCAGACAGTGAGATTAATCCATTTTGGTCTCGTGAAATGGAGCGATTCGCATGTCCGAAGATGCTGTAATGCCGCTGTGGGGGTATGTTGGAAAATTGCCCGCCAAAGGTGACTTTGTTCAAGACGGATTACCGATAGACTTTATTAACCAATGGCGAGAGTGGCAACAGGCCATTCTTGCCGTGAGTCGAGAGCAACTGGAAGACAAATGGCAAGATTACTATCTCACCGCGCCTATTTGGCACTTTGCACTGTCTGCAGGTGTGTGCGGTGAAAGTGCGATGATAGGTACGTTTATCCCAAGTATTGACAGTGTGGGCCGGCATTTTTTCTTCACATTAGCGGCAGAGGCGGAGTATTTGCCAGCGGCTTATTGGTGTCAGCCTCAATGGAGCGAGGACATTGAGCCTTGCATTTTGGATGTGCTGGAGGAAAGCATTGATTTTGGACAATGGGGTGAACAGCTGAAAAAACCTACGTGGGCAGCAATGCTGCCCCGACCTGAGCAGGTGACGACACAGTATGCCCGTTTTCCTTTGCTCGATCTTGTTCTCCACGAAGAGCCACTCTCTCCAATTCAGCTGTTGGATCAGCAGTTACGCCAACATCGTCCTCACTATTGTGTGTGGTGGACCGCAGGTTCAGACGCGGTGCCGGGCTGTAGCCTAATTACCAATGGATTGCCGAGTATTAGTCAGTTTTCGGCAATGCTAGATGGACAATGGAAGCAATGGTGTGCGCAATGAAGATGAGTGATTGGCAGTTTTTTAGTTTTGTAAAAAGTCATGCGGGCAAGGTTCGTCCTTATAACGAAGACTGTTGTACTGAAATGCTCTCTCATCGTGTTTGGGTCGTCGCAGATGGCATGGGAGGGCATAAAGCCGGAGATATTGCGAGTCAAATGCTGGTGGATACCGTGCGCAAAGTGGTTGATGAGACGCAAGATCTGAATATTGACCATTTGAAAGACGCCATCGTTAAAGCAAATCAAGCGATTTATCAATATGCCGCAGACTACTTGGAAGGCAGTACGATGGGGACAACCGCCGTCGTGCTCTTTATTGATGCGGGTCAGTATCACTGTTTGTGGGTAGGAGACAGCCGCTTTTACCGACTGAGAAAAGGCCAATTTGAGCAAAAAAGCCGAGATCATAGTCAAGTGACAGAAATGGTTGACCAAGGATTGATTCTAGCGAGTGAGGCTGAAAATCATCCGATGGCGAATGTCATTACTCGTGCTGTCGGTGTGCTACCTCAGGTGGTCGTGGATCAGGTCTCGGGACAACTATGTTCAGACGACCAATTCATATTATGTACCGATGGTTTAACCAAAGAGCTAACCAACCAAGAGATTGCGTTTTGCCTTGAGGCACAGACGGTAAATCAGTCGGGCCTTGCCTTAATGCACTCTGCTTTAGTTAAAGGTGCCACGGATAATGTGACCTGTGCGGTCGTAAAAGCCAGCTACCTTGGTCAGTGGAAAGAGTCGCAAGATCGCAATGATGCCACAGTGCCGGTGTTCTCAGGGTTAGGGAGAAAAGGCTATGACATATAGTGCCGATTCAACGACAGAAGATGAGCAGATGACAGTAGAGCCGACACGGTTTGAACTACCAAAAAAGCTGCAACGTTTTTCCGAACTGCTGGACATCAATCGGTTGCTTGAGCCTATTAGTGAAGCGTCGCCGTGTGGAAGCGACTTGCGCCAAGACATTGGTCCAACGTCAGCGTACTACCGTTTAAAAGACATCCGTTCTCAAGCGCGTTCGGCCGAACGTGATGCATTGATTGATGGGGAGCCTTTATTGAGCCTTGCTCACTTGTGGCGGCCGTTGGCGCAAGAGTTGCCAGACATTATTGCCACACAGAGTAAAGACTTTGAGCTATTGGCATGGTTGATTGAGGCCAATACACGTATCTATGGTTTTGGTGGATTGGCAATGAGTTACCTGCTCACCGCACAGCTAATTGAGCGATATTGGGATGGCATATTTCCCTTGGTTGAGGATGACGATCAAGAAGAGCGAGTCTCCGCACTTATCGGTCTAAATGGTGTGGATGGAGAAGGTACGTTATTGATGCCGATTAGCTGTATTGCCCTTACCGAAGATCTGGCAGAAGGGGAGTATTCGTTATGGGAGTATCAGCAAGCCAATGACATTAGTCGCCTAGATACTGATAAGCGTCAACAAAAAATTGATGCGGGTGGCGTCGCCCTCGATGATCTCGAGCGTGCGGTGAAGGCGTCGAGTAGCCCGTTCTATCAAGCATTACTCGCAGAAATTAATGTGGCAATTGATGCTTACGCGCAAGCGGTTGGCAGTATAGATCTCGCCTGTCAATTGAAACTACCCAGTAGCAATATCTCTAAGCGGCTCCAAGATTTTCATGATGCGATTGTGCATCTCGCAGGCGACAAGTTGCAGGCTCTAAGGGGGGGTGTTGAACCGGATGATGCCGAAGAAGTAACGGATGTATCGGAGCAACACGACACGGTTACAGGCAATATTCAACAACGTGAACAAGCAATTGTACAACTCATTAAAATTGCAGATTTTTTCAGACAGACGGAACCACATTCCCCCGTCTCTTACTCGATTGATCAAATTGTGCGTTGGTGCGACATGAGTCTGCCGGAGCTTTTAGCTGAGTTAATTGATAGTGGCGACGCCCGCGAAGGTTATTTCCGGTTGGTTGGAATCGTCAAAGATGACAGTAATAGCAAGTCTTAATAACAAATATAGGGAGAAATAATGAGCAGTATTCACGGAAAGTTATCAAGGGTTAGAAAGCCTCGTGTGCACATAACCTATGAGGTAGAAACGGATGATACCTCGGTAAGAAAAGAGCTGCCATTTGTCGTCGGTGTAATGGGTGACTTCGCAGGTCAAAATACAGAATCACTCAAGTCGTTAAAGGATCGCCGTTTTATCCAGATTGATAACGACAATTTCGATGATGTGCTCAAAAAAATGAATCCAGGCCTGTCGTTCAGAGTAGAAAATACCCTAGAAGGCAATGATAGCAAGTTCGATATAAATCTTAGCTTTGAAAGCATGAAAGACTTCGAACCTGGCGCAGTGGTTAATCAAGTTGAGCCGTTAAAGAAACTCATGGAAACCCGCAATAAGTTGCGTGACTTAATGACCAAGATAGACCGCTCTGAGCAGTTAGAGGATGTGCTTGAGTCTGTGCTTAACAATACCACTAACTTAAATCAGTTGGCGAGTGAACTCGACCTGATTGATGGCGCATCCGAGGGTGAGTCTGGCGCTCAAGCTGACAATGCTGCGCAAGTGAGCGAAGAAGGGGAAAAAGCATGAGTACCGAAGTCTTAAACCAATTAGATGCATCGACGAGTACTGAAACAACATCGTTTCTTGATATGGCACTATCTGCGACTAAGCAGACAGAGACGTCACGTGCGCAGGAACTCATCAAAACCTTAACTGAAGAAGCCATGAAAGGTACGGTGACTTGGAATAAGAATCTAACCATTACCTTTCGAGAAGCGATTGAAAAATTAGATGAGACTATTTCAACGCAGCTGTCAGAAATTATGCACCACGAAAAATTCCAGAAACTGGAAGGAACATGGCGTGGGCTTGAGTATTTAGTGGCTAACTCCGATACGAGTAAAACGCTGAAAATACGTATGGTCAGCTTAACCAAGAAAGAGCTGCATAAAGATCTGAGTAAAGCGGTCGAGTTTGATCAAAGCCAAATATTCAAAAAAGTCTACGAGTCTGAGTTTGGTTCTGCTGGTGGCGAACCTTATGGCGCGTTAATTGGAGACTATGAATTTACTAATCATCCGGAAGACATCGAGACATTAAGCCTGATGTCGAATGTCGCAGCAGCCAGTTTTGCGCCGTTCTTGTCGGCAGCATCACCGGCACTGTTTGGTTTTGAAGAGTGGGATGAACTGTCCAAGCCTCGCGATTTGGATAAAGTTTTTGAGTCGCTAGAGTACACCCAGTGGCGTTCGTTCCGTGAAAGCCCAGATTCGCGTTTCGTTTCATTAACCATGCCGCGAGTTCTCGCACGTCTCCCTTACGGACAGATGTCATCGCGCGTTGAAGAGTTTGGTTATGAAGAGTTCGAAGTCAGTGATGAGTCTCCATTGAACCTGCATAAAACGGCCGCTCACGACAACTATTGTTGGATGAACTCCGCGTATGTGATGGGAACGAAGATGACAGAAGCGTTCTCTAAATATGGTTTCTGCACCGCCATTCGTGGCGCTGAAGGCGGGGGCCGTGTCGATGGCCTGCCAGCACATACGTTTATTAGTGATGATGGGGATCCGGACGTGAAATGCCCGACAGAAGTGGGTATCACCGACCGTCGCGAAGCTGAGTTGAGCAAGCTGGGCTTCTTGCCGTTGTGTCACTACAAAAATACCGACTATGCCGTTTTCTTCGGTGCGCAAAGCTGCCAAAAACCAGAAATCTACAACAATCCAGATGCAACAGCGAATGCCGCTATCTCAGCACGACTGCCTTACATTATGGCGACATCCCGTTTCGCCCATTACCTGAAGGTGATGGCTCGGGACAAAATTGGTAGCTTCATGGAAGCAGAAGATGTTGAAGCTTGGCTTAATCGTTGGATTCTCTCGTATGTTAATGCATCTGAAGGGGGCGGTCAGGAAATCCGTGCTCAGTTCCCGTTAGCCGATGCGCGCGTATCGGTGAAAGAAGTCCCTGGAAGTCCGGGTGTTTACAATGCGGTGGCGTGGTTAAAACCGTGGTTGCAGATGGAAGAGTTGAGTACCTCATTGCGACTTGTTGCCAAGATCCCAACTAACTCGTAAATGGGATTCAGTGGGCCTGCGTGCCCACTGAACTGAGGCAAACGTAATGCAGCCAACGTTTATTGAAATTGAGTCACTAACAACAGAGCCAGAATCGCCCCGTGTTCTCGATATCAATGCCATTTGGCTAGATCGCTTTATTGATATCGACGAGCCAGATAAAGCAATTCGGTACTGGATAGAGTTTCAACAGTTAGATATTTCGACCCTTAAGCAATTGCAGACTCACTTTGTTGACGTTATTGGAATGTTAGATGAGCTGATTAATCAGCAACTGAATAAAATTTTGCATCATCCAACTTTTCAGGCACTGGAAGCAAGCTGGCGCGGCGTGAAGTATACGGTTCGTGAGATCGCCGCTCTGCGCGGGGATGAACAGGTGAAGATTAAAGTGCTTCACTACCCTTGGCATAGGCTGGTTCGCGACTGCAATAAGTCGATGGAGTTTGATCAAAGTGAGTTGTTTCGCTTGGTCTATCAGAACGAGTATTCGATGTCGGGTGGGGAGCCATTTGGGCTGTTGATCGGTGATTACCGTATTCAGCATAGTGATAAGCGTCGTGTCCATCAAGACACCGATGTGCTCAGAAAAGTAACCCAGACTGCGGCGGCGGCATTTTGTCCATTTATAACGTCTGCCGACCCAACGCTATTAGGGGTGGATTCGTTCAGTGAGTTGGCGTCAGTCGCGAATATTGGGGCACAGTTTGAACAGCCTGAGTTTATTGGCTGGCGTAGCTTACGTAAGTTGGATGATGCACGTTTTTTGGCGATTACCTTACCGGATGTGTTGATGCGTGAAACTTATGTTAGTGACGGGTCACGCCAAGAAGATTTTGCTTTTGTTGAGCATTGCCGTCATGCGGAAACCGACTTGCTTTGGGGAAGCGCGGCATACTGTTTTGGTGTGGTTGTCGCAAGGGCATTTATAGAGTCGGGATGGTTTGGTCAGATCCGTGGCCATCAGCCGGGAAATTACAAAAAGGGCATCGTTGTTAATATGCCAGCACAAAAACAACACTTGCCGGGAAGCCGTTATCGTGAAAAACCTGCCGTTAATCTTCGGGTTGGAGATAGGTTAGAGCAAGCGTTGGCTGACAGTGGATTTATTCCCATCTCAGCGGTACCTGATACGTCTTTACTCACATTTTATAGTAATGCGAGTTTACATGAGCCAAGCATCTACGACAGCTTGGGCTCAAATATTAACGCAAAACTGTCGTCGATGATGCAGTACATACTCTGTGTGTCTCGCTTTGCTCATTACATCAAAGTAATGGGTCGTGACAAAGTAGGCAGCTATGAGAACGCGCAAAGTATCGAAAATGATTTCCAGAGCTGGCTACATGATTACACCACTGCATCGGATGACGCGACAGAAGAGATACGGGCGCGTTACCCACTGAGTGAAGCGCGTATTCAAGTTAAAGAACAGGTTGCTCAACCGGGAAAATTCTTTTCCGTTGTTCATTTGCAACCCCATTTTCAATTGGATCAGATGGTATCGAGTATTCGGCTTATTACCGAGCTATCTCCAAATATATATAACGGATAACACAATGAGTGAATGGAAAACACAAATTCAGGCAGCGGATCTTGCCGGTGCCATCAAAAGCTTAATGACTCACTTGCAAAGTCGTGCCACAGATATCGAGGCGCGTAGTCAGTTAGTGGAATTGCTGTGTATCGATGGCCAATTCGAACGTGCAGAACAGCAATTGTTATTGATCTTAAAGCAAGACCCAGACTGTTTACCCGGCGGCACTGAGCTACGTCATTTAATACATGCCGCGCAGGCACGTGCCGACTTTATGGGAGGGGCTGCCACCGCCAAATTCTTGGGTAACGTGAATGAGCAAACACAAGCAGCACTGATGCGCATTACGCTAGGGTTAGCCCAAGGTGCTGAGGATCTCGATACGTTTAACCAACAATATGAACAAGAGCGTACACGACCCAACGTGTTGCTCGATGATAAAGAGCATGATGATCTGCGTGACCTCGATGATCAACTGAGTCAGTACCTAGAGTGCTTTGGTACCAACGGTGAATACTATTTAGTCCCTATGTCAGCCATCGCGAGTTTGAGTATCACTCCGCCTGCAAATCTCATTGAAACGGTCTGGCGTAAAGTTGAACTAGAGATAATTGATGGCCCATCCGGTGAGCTACACATGCCGATTACTTACTATCACTCAGCGACAGACGCACAAAAGCTGGGTAAGGCAACAGATTGGCTGTCATCGCCGGCCCATGATCTTGTTATCGGTGCAGGACATAAGATGCTGTTGGCGGGTGAAGACGCGGTGGTGCTAGGACAAATCGAAGGGTGGTCGGTCGTTGACACCGCAGTAGTATAGTGACGTTGTCACTAGGTTGGTTAATGTTTAATCCTGCAATAGCTTAATTAAATGGACGAGAGAAATTGGCAGAAATTGGCGCACATATCTCCCTGTTGGACAAACTTATCGATTTGTCGCCAGAGAGTACAGTAGATAAGCAAGAGTATCGTCAAGCGGCAACCAGTGTGGCTAATTTACGCCGAGATGTGGAAAATTTATTAAATGCCCGTGTTGGTTGGAATCGCTGGGATGACACATTTGAAGAGGTTGCGGCGTCGATACTCAACTATGGTTTGCCCGATTTCTCATCAATGCCTTTTAGTAGCCAAAGTGGCAAAACCCATTTGTGCAAAATTGTGAAGGAAACACTACAGCGATTTGAACCGCGGCTGTTTGATATTGATGTGTCGGTAAGAGAAGACGAAGAGAAACTCGATCGCATCCTTCGTCTTCGCATACAAGCCGTTGTGTTGCAGTCTGGTGTTAGTGAGGAAATTGTTTTTGATTCGGAAATTGAACCCGTCAATTTGGGATTTAAAGTCAGTGAGGGACGGTGATGAATGATGAATTTGTAAAATACTATCAACGAGAACTGACTTGGCTGCGTCATAAAGGTGGCGAGTTTGCCGAGCGTTATCCGAAAATTGCGGGTCGTTTAAAGATGACAGAGGATCATGTTGAAGATCCCCATGTCTCTCGATTACTTGAAGGTGTTGCATTTATTTCTGCGCAGATACGTCAAAGTTTAGATGACAGCCATCCTCAATTAACAGAGGCGTTAATTGGCGAATTATTCCCTGATTTTCATGCGCCGATCCCATCGATAAGCATGGTTCATCACAGGCCAAGTATCTATACCGATAAATGTGTCTCGTTACCTTCCGAGACTGAAGTAGAGATTACTGCACCGGGTTATCAGCGTTGTCTCTATCGCACCAGCGATGCGGTGGATATTTGGCCGTTTGAAGTCTCTGGTGTGGAGTATTTTAACGCGCCATTTAGTGCGCCAGAACAGAGTTTCTTGGAGCCGAGTGCAGCGGTGCTAAAAGTTGTACTAACGTGCCATGAAGGGTGCGCGAGTTTTAAACACTTGGACATTAATACATTACGTTTTCAACTTAGCGGTCAAGCGCAAACAACCCATGCTCTCTATCAGTTATTAATGCGTGCTCTGCAAGGGATAGTGATTGTTAGTGAAGACAATACCATCACCTCAATTCCAGCCACGCAACTGAACAGTCGTAGCAGTGCGCCATTGGTGCCTTATGGTGCCGAGAGTTTCAGTGGTTATCGTGAATTGGTGGAGTACTTTTTAATCCCTGAAAAATTTATGTTCGTAGAGCTTGAAGAGTTACAAACTCGTTGGTTTGGCCAAGGTAATCGAGCGACACTGTATTTTTATCTGTCTGAAAGTGAGCCACTGTTAACAAAACAGATCAGTAATGAAGCGATGCGATTAGGTTGCGGCCCCGTGATTAACTTATTCAAATCGAGTCTTGAGCCGGTCAAACTTTCCACCGTCGATTACGAATATGAGCTACGTGCTGCACACCGCCAGGCGGAGATGCAAGAGATCATCAAAATCGACAATGTGAAGCTCTCTTCAAGTAAGTTAGATCACGATTTGCAAGTCCAGCCTTATTACAGTGGGCAGCATCCCAACTATGCGAATGCGAACGATTTTTACTGGAGTATCCGTCGTGAAGATGCCAGCTGGGCAGGGGGATTTGATGAACCGGGTAGGCATATCTACCTCAGTGTGATTAATCAAGATCACTCGATTGAAGAGTTAGAACGATTAGGTCATGCCAATTTACTGGTTGAGGCGCAGTGCAGTAACCGAAATATTCCCGACCGCTTGCCTTCCATCGGCGATCATCTAGAGGTCAGAGTAAAAAGTAATTCTGACAATTTGGGCACACGCTGTTTGCTGCCACTTTCTAGTACTGTGCGCCCACGTATGAGTGGTCACACACGCTGGCAGTTTGCCAAATTGATCACGTTAAATAGTTTTAGTGATAGTAACGGGCTGCGCAATTTGAAAGAGATGCTCAAGTTATTTGATTTTAAAGGTTCACCTAGCACCAAAGTATTAACCGATGCGATTGAGTCTCTGCATGTTAATTCAACGACGGCACGCGTAAATCAACACGGTCGGGTGGGCTTTTGTTACGGCTCGGAGATTACGTTGGATATTGTTGAGTCGAGAGTTGAAACAGACCAACTATTTTTGTTTGGGCAGATCTTATCTAACTTCTTTGCACAATATGCAGAGATCAATAGCTTTACTCAGTTGACGATCCGTTTGCTGCCGACTGAACAGGTGTACCACCGCTGGCCAGCAATGGTCGGTCATAAAGCACTTATTTAACCTCTATATTAACGTGGAATCGACGCGCATCTTGGGTGCGAGAGCAATATGAATAAAGACAAAATAGTCGAAGCATTTATCGAACAGCCAATGTTTCCATCGTTGCACTTAATTGAGTGCTACGTGCAGGACATGCGAGAGACGCTAGGAACAGACACGTTACCCGCGCAGGAAGAAATTGTGCTGGAAGTGGCACAGCATCTTGGCTTCCCGCTTAACGATATGGAAAATTTACAGCTGCGCAACGATGGAAAAGTGCGTGTCGACAGCAACGTCATTGGATTGACCGGCACGAATGGCGTGCTGCCACAACACTATTCTGAACAAGTGCTGCAACGCTTGCGGGCGAAAGATCGCGGTTTGGCCAGCTTTTATAACATCTTTAATCATCGTTTGTTGTCGCTCTATTTTCGCACATGGAAAAAGTTTCAGCGCCCGGTTGCAATGCGCCAAGAATCATTTGGAAAAACCAGTGATTACCAACGCATCGTCGATGCATTGACTGGGCGTGAGGACAACCGTCGATGGGCGGGCTTCCACTTGCGTCCGGTGCGTTCACGCGAAGCGTTGCGTGCGGTACTCACTACCGTTGCCGGGGTAGAGGTTGAACTAAAAGAGCTTCAGGGCGCTTGGATGCCTTTAACGCGCGATGAACAAACAAGGTTGGGAAAGAGGGCGGCATCAAACGGGCAGCATGCGCAATTGGGAGTAAGTGCCACGTTGGGCAAGCGCGTATGGAGTGTCAATGCCGGTGTTAACGTTGTTTGTTACGTTAAAGAAGCTGATCAAATTGCATCTCTTATGCCTGGAGGGGAACGCCTTACCGAGTTGAAACGCCAAGCCGCGGCCTTAATGCCACCATCTTTAAGCGTAAAGTGGACGGTTGAAGCCAAGAAATCAGATTTGCCGATTGTCAGCTTAACTCGAGGTAAGGGAATGCTGGGACGCGGTGGAATATTGATGCCAAATAAAAAACAGAGTGATAAACGTATCACCATTTCGGTGTAACGCCACAAGGAATAGTTAATGAGTACTTTACCTCTAAAAGCAATTGTAGAAAAACTGTCACCGCAAGCGCGGTTGAGTTTAGAGAAGGCAGCGGCTTGTGCCAGTAGCCGTAGCCACTTTACCGTTGACATTGGTCATTGGTTATTTGAACTTTCAAATAGTCACAGTAGTGATTTTGTTGCGATAGCGCGACACTTTGGTATCGATGAAGCAACATGGTGTAACGATCTCAACCGTTATTTAGAGCGCCAAAAATCGGGCAGTAACGAAGTGCCGGGGCTTTCTCCTAATATTGTCGAGTTGCTGGGCCACGCATGGATGAGTGCGACCATTGCGTTTAGCGAAGCGCAAATCGATGTCGTGCATATCTTGTTTACCCTAATTAATGATGATGGTGGGCTGCTCATTCCTGCGCAGTTTTCAACGCAACTGACCAAAATAGATCCACAATTATTACAGCAGTGCTGGACGGAGGGTTTAGCACAGTATGCCCCCGCGTCGACAACAATGTCGGGTCACACGCCAGCACTGGATCAGTACACCGTTGATTTAACCGAGCAAGCTCGCGAGGGAAACCTTGATCCCGTGGTTGGGCGCGATGAAGAAATTCGATTGATGATCGATATATTGATGCGTCGTCGTCAGAATAACCCCATTTTAACGGGCGAAGCAGGGGTGGGTAAAACTGCCGTGGTGGAAGGTTTAGCGCTGAAAATTATTCATGGTGACGTACCAGAACCGTTGCAAGGCGTCGCGATCAAGGTGCTCGATCTCGCACTACTCCAAGCGGGTGCAGGGGTAAAAGGTGAGTTTGAAAATCGCTTAAAATCCGTCGTGAATGAGGTAAAAGCATCAGCAGTGCCGATTATCATCTTTATTGATGAGGCGCATGGCTTGATTGGCAATGGCTCAGAATCTGGTGGTGATGCCGCGAACATTTTAAAGCCAGCCTTAGCGCGTGGTGAGTTACGAACCATTGCAGCGACGACATGGGCTGAGTACAAAAAACACATCGAAAAAGATGCCGCGTTGACACGGCGTTTCCAATTAGTCCAAATCGAAGAGCCAACGGTTGAAGGGGCTATCGATATGCTGCATAGCTTGGTTGGAATGATGGAAGCGCACCATAATGTGCGTGTTACCGCGAAAGCGATCGAAGCCGCAGTAAAATTGTCACACCGCTATATTCATGGTCGTCAACTGCCGGACAAAGCGGTTTCACTTTTAGACACCGCATGTTCACGTGTTGCGCTAAGCCAGTCGGTTATTCCCGCACGGATTGATGTATTAGATAAGCAGATGCAAAGCGCACGAGCAGCGCAAAGCCAATTAATGCGTGATGCGCAACTGGGCGAGCATCACAGCCAAGCGTTAGCCGCGGTGGAGGTAAAAATTGCTGAATTGGAACATAGCCGTGAAAAACTTGCTGCGCAGTGGGATGAAGAGTCTGAATTAGTGACGGAAGTGCTCGAACTGCAACAGACATTGCTGCATAACGATGCGTCAACCTCTAACGAGTCTGAAAGAGAAAGCTCGCAAGCGCAGTTGACCATGGCTAACGCCAAACTGGCGGCACACGAACAACCGATGATTCACAGCTGCGTGAATGAGCTATTGGTCGCAGAGATCATTTCTGACTGGACTGGTATACCGATTGGACGTATGCAAAGTAATGAAATTGAAGGACTACTTAAGCTCCAAGCACGTTTGTGTGAGCGGGTTATAGGACAAGACCACGGCCTTAAAACCATGGCAGAGGTAGTACAAACCGCACGAGCAGGCCTAAATGATGAGAAAAAACCGAATGGGGTGTTTTTTCTAACGGGTCCAAGTGGGGTCGGTAAGACCGAGTCGGCACTGGCGCTGGCTGAAGAGGTTTATGGTAGCGAAGACAATATCACGGTGATTAACATGTCTGAGTTTAAAGAAGAACATAAAGTATCGCTACTAATGGGGTCGCCTCCGGGTTACATCGGTTATGGGGAAGGTGGCGTGTTGACAGAAGCGGTGAGACGAAAGCCCTATAGCGTGATATTGCTCGACGAGATGGAAAAAGCTCACCCTGGGGTGCAAGACGTCTTTTATCAGGTCTTCGATAAGGGAACCATTAAAGACGGCGAAGGGCGAGATATCGATTTTAGAAACACGATCATTATTATGACATCGAATGCTGGCACCGATACGACAATGGATCTCTGTGCCGACCCTGATCTCATGCCAACACCTGAAGCGTTGCGAGAGGCACTGCGCGATGACTTGCTGCAGAGTTTTAAACCCGCATTCTTAGGGCGAATTAATATTATTCCTTATTTGCCTCTGAATAACGAGGTCATGTCACTAATAATTGATTTGCAAGTACGTAAAGTAGAAAAGAGATTATTATCTAATTATGCGTCCAAATTAAATGTAACTGATGAAGTTAAAGATTATATTCTGTCACGATGTAACGAATCTGACAGTGGCGCTCGCGTAGTCCAGAATTTGTTGCAGAATGAAATATTGCCAAAAATATCAGAAAAGGTGCTGGTTTCAATGGCAAGTAATCAACAGTTTAGTGAGGTTAAACTAGATGTGTTAGATGGAATATGTCATGTGTCATTAGCGTGAGTTATTATATTGTTGCTTTCGCATATGCGATGCGCTTCACAGCTAAATGCGTGAGCGTTTTTATATGCTAATTTTAGTTGGGTTGTTTTTGGGTTAATATATCTCATTGATAATGACCCTGTCGTTAATTACCTCTCTTTATCTTTAAAAGTTAATGAGAATATAGCCGCTCATATTATTGAGTTAATTGTCTAAATGCTAAAGGAGATTAGCATGCAATCGAATACGTACCTTCAATATGCCGATATTAAAGGCGAAGCTACTGCTGAAAAATATAAAGATATGATTACGCTTCTTTCTGTGGATTGGAGTGTTGGCCGTGAGATTACGTCTTACACTGGTACAGCGCAAGACCGTGAAGCGAGTTCTACTCGTTTATACGATATGACGATCACTAAGCTTCAAGATCGCGCGTCGCCAGATCTATTTAAAGAAGCCACTATTGGTAAGGGTAAAAAGGCAGAGTTCTTCATCACTAAACAAGGTGAGAAAGTAGAAGAAATCATGCGTATTGACCTAACTGATGCCATGATTTCAAACTACACCGTTTCTATTCAGGATGACCGCCCGGTTGAAACGATCACTATTTCATATACTGAAATGGTAATGACAGTGACTCCAACAGATGACAAGAACAACGTTGTTGCGCCTTTGCGTTACGGCTACAGCGGTGTTACTGGTCAAGCATTCTAAGACTATTAGCTGCGGGAAATCCGCAGCTAAATTTTTACCGATATAGAAGTGAATATGAAAAAAGCCAGCCAAGATAATAATGTTGTCGCTATTGCTACCCCATTAGGCAAAGATAAGCTTATTTTAGATAGTGTGGAATATCAGGAAGGCCTTTCCCAATTGTTTTCAATGGTGGCGTCTGTACATGCAAATGGTGCAATTGTTGATGTTAACTCTTTAATTGGTAAGCCTGTTATTATCACAATGAAAATGCAAGAGAGGTTTGGCGGTTATAGATACCTAAACGGTATTGCGACACGAGTGAGAAGCGAAGGTACTCGTGTATCAGAAAGTGCAGATGGGGAGCTTTATCGAAAATATAAAATTATTGTAGAGCCAGCATTAACGTTTGCTGCACACAAGGTGAATTGTCGCTTCTTTCAGGAAATGAGTGTCGATGATATTGTTAGTGAAGTTCTTGGTGAGAATAATGTTGATTTTAAAAATAAGCTTGAAGAGAATTACCCTAAGCTTATTTATAAAGTTCAATATAATGAAAGCGACCTGGATTTTATATTGAGGATAATGGCAGAAGAGGGCATTGCTTTTAACTTTGAACATGGGAAAGGCACCCATACATTAGTGATGCATGACAACGAAAGCTATTATCAAGAAGCGCCAGAGGGTGTCTTACAATACCACAGTGGTAGCATCTCTAATCAACATGTCAGCATGTGGGAAGAAGAGGCAGGCAGCTCACCTGCAGGTGCAAGCATGTCTGGGTACGACCCTAGTGCGCCAACAGCAAAGCCACAAGCCGAGTCGGTGCAACAGCAATTTGTTGGCTTTCATCCGCCGGGCAGCGAACACTATATTTATACGGGTGAATCAGAGCAAAATGTTCGTATTACCACTATTGCTGAGAAGCGTTTAGATGTGCTGCAACGTGACATCTGCCGTTATTATGCCAAATCTGACTGCCGAACATTGAGTGTGGGTAAAACATTTTCGTTCTCGAAACATGTCAATTCTAACTACATCGGACCGGCATACCTCATCACCCAATGCCAAATTAAGGCCAGTGTCAATAATCAGCTCGGTTTGTCTAACGCCATTGGCGATGGGATTAAAACCAGTTTTACTTGTGTTGAGCGAAATGGGATTTATCGCCCAGCCATGCATTATAACAAGCCGAAAATCTACGGCTTGCAAACGGCTACCGTTGCGCCAAGTAGCAATTCAGAGCAAGAAGGGGATGTGGCTGTAGATGAGATGGGACGCATTAAAGTGTTCTTCCATTGGAATCGAGAAGGTAAACCCTCTTGTTGGGTGCGCGTGGCACAGGGTAGCGCAGGCAACCAATGGGGCAGTCAATTTATACCGCGAGTCGGTCAAGAGGTCACCGTTGAGTTTCTTAATGGTGATCCGGATATGCCAATCATCACAGGCAGCCTATACAACGGAGACCAATCACCAGCATTTGAACTGCCCTCGCGACGTAATGAATCGGGCATAAAAAGCCGCACCATCAAGAGCGAATCAGACAAATATAACGAGCTGCGTTTTGATGACACTTCAGGTGCCGAACTGCTCTCGTTGCGTGGCGAAAAGGACTATTTACGGATAATTCAGAACGATGAGTCGATTCAGGTTGGTCGTCATAGCCAGCACAAAATCGAAGGTAACCAAACGTTAAACGTAGGGAAAAGTCATACAGGAAAATTTGGCAAAAATTTGGTGTTGGATGCTGGTAGCAATATCACGATTAAATGTGGTAGCGCACAAATCACCCTAAATAGTGGCGGCAACATCGACATTAAGGGAAGTAGTATCAAAATGAACGGCTCGACGATTGCGTTGCGTGCCGGGAAGATTTCGTTAAATTAACACCTCAAGGTCGACCATGATGCAGAGTATGCGTTATCGCCTAATTGACTGGGCAGGATTAAGTCTAATTTGTCATCAAGGGTAGGTTGATGAGTGCAATTTCTTTGTCAGCTTACGCGATTCAAATTGGCAAAAATAGTGGATTAGAAGCGCTAAGAAAAACCGCATCGCTGGACCGCGACTTTGTTTCTGTTGCGGGATACGACGGTGACGTACTGTCGATCAATGCCAGTCTTAGTACACATTGGCTCACTCGCCTGCTGGATAACCTTGAAGCCACCTTGTCTCACCAACCTGTTGAGTGGAGCGATGGCCCTGTCGTTGTGCTTGCACCCTATGCGTTTCAGCCTATTCAAAAAAAGCTGTTGTTAGGATTGCAGGCATTGTTACCACCATTAAAGACGCCACGTGCCCATAAGGTGTTTGCTTGTGGTGCAAACGCGTTGCTAAGAGCAGCCAATTTCATTTCTACGCAACTTGATAACCATGGTCATGTTTGGATAGTCGGGATGGATATTCATCCGTTTTTTATTGATGGTAGCCAACCAGCGCAGGGTTACCCGACGGAGTCGGTTGTGATTGTGAAAGCGCAACGCGCTCAAGCGGGGCTAACCGCGCAATGGGTGCACCATGAGTTAGCAACCGATGTGAGTCATTTCTCTTTAGCAAGCAGTCGCGTTTATACCATGGCGGCAACTCGCTTACATGATCAGTCACCATTGGTGGCAATTTATCCCCCCTATAGTCTGGAAGATGAACTCGTGCTTTCAGGCATCAAGGGTATCGATGCACTAGGTAGTCATATGAACGAAGAGGTGAAGTACGATTGGATGAGCGCAATCATTGGTGATTTAGGGGCCAACCTTCCACTGTTGCAATGGTTAAATATTCAGCATGACTTTAAACATGCAGCTTGGGCCGCCAATGGTGTGGTGTTGCAGTGTGCGCGTTCAATCAATGGTTACCATAGTGGCGCCCTTCTTGGTTGGCAGGGGGCCTAACCATGTCTTTAAACTATCTTGATGTTATTAATAACCAGCGCAAACGTTTTCATTTTAGCGACAGCTACCTGATTGACCACCATCAGTTTGAAGACTTTTTTGCGGCGCAAGCGTTTGTTGAACAGTTTGAACAAGCGGCGTTTGAAATTGGCATCATTTCGCGCTGGATTGATAAAGACAAGCTAGAAGATGTGCCGTTTTTACACTTTCTTGAAGAGCGTGATCTTGTCGCTTACGGCCTGATTCATGATCAGGTCTATGTAATTGATCTTCCAGAGGTAGTGATTCAGTCAGCGGTGGGTGAAAACTCTACCCTCGAACCCGCTCCGCCACCACCGCTTCCTGCGCGTCAGCAAGCCAGCGGCAAAGCAGGCGCTAACGGCTCAAATAGTATTAATAGCGACGGAAATAACTTCAATACCGATGGCGCGGCAACGGGCGGTGACCCGGTGGCGATGTTTAACGGCGAAGAACTGTTAACCTGCCATGATGTTACGATACCCGGTACAGAGTTGGTTTGGGAGCGCCGTTACCGCTCTTCACGCTGTGCTGACAGCAGGGATATGGGGCGAGGTTGGCGACACGGTTTCGATTATCGCTTAGCGCCAGAATATAACGAAAAAGAAGTACTTACTCACTGGCTGTTCACCGATAATCAAGGCAACACCATGCGGTTTGACGCCGTCGAGGCAGGGGCGATTAGCTATCAGCGTCGCGCTGGTGCCAGCTTGCATCACCATGTTGCTGGCCACTGGCTGGTAAACTTGCGCGATGGACGTCAGCTTAAATTTGCCCACATTCACCAAACTTGGTGTTGTATTCAGCTGCGTTTTCCTCATGCTGTGCAGCTCGATTTTAAATACTCAATTAGCGCTAAGTTGATCGCCATACTGCACTCCGGCGTTGAGCAGTTGTGGTGTAAGTACAACCGTCAGGGGCAGTTAATTGCGTTGTTGCGCCCTGCTGAACGTCTCGATCGTGCGCTGACCTTAGCGCAATATCAATATGATAATGATGACCACCTCATCCAAGCCAGTAACGCCAATGCCGAAACCGAGCACTACCGTTACCGCGACGATCACCTGCTTGAGCGACGCCAGCGTGGCAGTGGCCTTAATCACTATTTCGTTTGGGATGGTGAAGGCGAAACAGCCAAATGTGTGCGTCAACACAGTGATGATGGCTACTATGATTACCGTTTTGAGTTTTCTGGCTTGTCGTCGAACTACCGCGATGCCCTTGACCATCAGTGGCGATTTGTTCATGACCAAGAAGGCAACCTCACACAACTGATCACACCAGAAGAGAATATCTGGTACTACGAATACAACGCGTATCAACAAAAAGTGATGCAAAAAGATCCCTGCGGCCATCAAACCTTGTATCTGTACAATCGCCATGGTCAGCTCACGACAGAAGTTCATCCTGAGAATCATGTTTACCAATATGCTTACAATGAGTTGGGCCAATGTGTCGCGATGACCAACCCAGCACATCAAACATGGCGAAACCACTACAACTCGTTGGGATTATTAACGCATAGTACTGCCCCTGATGGGCGCATAACCTACTACCAGTACGATCCGCAAGGGCGAGTTAAAGCGATCCGTTATCCCAATGGCGAGCGCAAACAGTGGTGGCGTAATGCGCAAGGCCAACCATTGGCCTTTCAGCACAATGGTGTGTTACAGCGTTATCACTATAACGCCCGTGGTCAGCGTGATGCGATCGCTTATGCCGATGGTAGCGTGGCACAACTGCACCACAATGATGCTGGACAATTGGTACGCTATACCTTGCGTCACGATGCGATGGGAGAAGTGACCCGTTGTCACCAATATCAATACGATAAAGCCGGACGAATTAACGGCTATACCTTAAATGGTGAACGGGGTTGCCAACTGACATGGGGTGAATTTGCCCAGCCAGAAACCATTATTCGTCCCGATGATGCGCACCTGCATCTTAGTTACGACAAATCGCGTCAACTAACCGCGATTGAACGCAGTGATGGACACGGTTTTGCTTTTCGTTGGACAGCGGAAGGACGTATTGCTGAGTATAAAGATGGTCAGGGCAGCTTTACCGCTTATGACTATGATCCTTGTGGCCGAACGACCCTAGTGACTCAAGCACAACAGCAATTGCGCTTGCAATATAACCCCAATGGGCGGGTGACGCAGGTGCGCGCCACCAACGCCAATGCGTTTTGCGATTTGCACTTTCGTTACGATGCAGCAGGACGCCTTTCTAGTGCGATTAACGCGCAGCAAACCGTGGTGATTAATTATCACAGCAACGGCTCCCTCAATAATGTTTGGCAACATGGTCAGCATATTCAGTACGGTTACGATGGGCGCGGCTTGCGGGATAGTGTCAGTTTTCCGGATGGTACACAGTGCCAAATGCGCTATAACAAAATTGGCCAGCTTATCGCTATCGAACTCAACGATGAACAACGGGTTAACCTTGGCTATGACGACATCGGTCGTATTGCGCAGATCTCCAGTACCCATCATCAAGCAACCCATAACAATGAACAACGCATTTATGACGGTTTGAGCCGTCTTGTCGCTCAGCAATGGTCACAGCAATCCCGTAATTACGCCTACAATACCCAGCACCGTATTGCCAAAATCGAAGACTCGCTGTTAGGGGCGACGGATTACCACTACGATGCGATGGGGCAGATCATAAAAGAGCTGGGCAACGACGGCGAGATAAGCTATCCCTTCAATAGTTTTGGTAACCGAACTGATGCTGAGTATCGCGGCGACCGTTTGATACGTAATAGCGAAAGTATCTATAGCTATGATGAGCATGGCAATCAAGTCTACTTTGGTGCTAATGGCGAACAAGGACTAACCCAAGGTGAACAACATCGTCAGTACAACGCCCTAAATCAGCTGATGAGTATTAACGTTAATGGCGTGCTGACCGAATATGAATATGATGCCCTTGGGCGTCGTTCGCGTAAGTGTAGTGAACATGGCGTAACCGAATACTTTTGGGAAGGTAACCACCTGATTGGTGAGATGAGCCGCGGCGTTTATCGCTGGTACTTCTATCTGCCTGGCACCTTTACCCCATTGATGTTAATTGAAAATAACCAAATATACCTCTATCGCTGTGATCAGGTAGGTGCACCGATTGCGTTGTTTGATACACAAGGCCATTTAGTCTGGCGGGCGCGTTATAGCACCTGGGGCAAGGTATTTATTGATTGTGAAAAGATCAAGAATCCACTGCGTTTCCAGGGCCAGTACTGTGATGAAGAGAGCGGCTTGCACTACAATCTCACCCGTTACTATGACCCTGTGGCGGGGCGTTTTATTCAGCCTGATCCGATTGGTGTGATGGGCGGTGTGAATGTCTACCAATATGCCCCCAACCCTATTCAGTGGGTTGATCCTTTGGGAATGAGCTGTCAGCGCGAAAATAGCACCAATATTGGTCCCGGTGGTAACGGCGGTGGCTTTGATGCCGATAGCCCCCAAAATGTCGAACGCGCTGCGCTCGGCAATGAATTGGGCGACAATTGGCTCGATAACGCCTGCTGGTTCCCTGATCTGCCTGAGCCTGACTTCAGTAAAGCCAATCTTCCCGAGCCGCAACACAAAGTGGTAGTGGAAATTGCTGGAACCCCCGCGCCGCACTCCGAGCACCTTATCTTGCAAGCCACCGATGCACAACCCGAGCAAGTGGCGTGGCCAGTGGCGGATGACAACGCCACCCATCGCAGCTTAAACAGCTTTACAGGCTTGGAAAATGAGCCCAAGGATCTCTATCTCTCTATTCCGTTTGCCGATCATGGCGAGCCGGTTAATTTGCTGTTGGCGGAAGGGCTTGCCCCCGTTGATGAAAGTGCCGAGAAAGACGAGTGGGAAACGATCATGGTGCCGGTGCGTCTGCTGGCGTATTTAGATGGCAGCAAAGATAAGCGCAAAGTGGCCGATTTGCGTGGTGGTTACATCTATGTTTTCTGGAAAAATGTGTTGTGGCGCGAATTGGCGGTCGACAAGTTTGGGCGATACCGCGATGTGAATTTAGACTACTACCGTGAGCAGGGTGACCTCAACCCGACGCGGCGCTCATCCGATCGGGCAGAACCACCGCTACTGGATCACCTTGAACGTCCTGTGTTGCGTGAAGCGAAAGGGTTTGGTCAGGAGCAGTTCTGGGTGCCGTTTAAAATTAAAGGCGAAGAGCAGAGTGGTGGCAAGGGTATTCGTGTGATGTTTAGCCCCGATCAACTGCCAATGACGCGAATTGACGCCCTGCATGATGACCATGCGCAACTGCACAATAAGACGACGCCGTTGGATGAGATTGGCCAGTATGGCGGTGCGCACTGCTTTACGCAGGGCGAGAATATTCAAACAGCCAAAGCCAATGTGTTGCCCGCCGCCAACGGTGATGAAATGCCATGGCTCAGTGATGATGAAGATATTCTCACCCGTATCGATAACAGCAATACGGTGTACGGTTTTGTCGGCGCGCAAAATGGCGGGCTGCGTATCAAAGTCGATGTGGGGCCAAGTGTGGTATGGGATGAAGACCAACCCTCTAACATGCTGATCATGCTGGTGGACAGCGAGTCGGATTGGCGTAAAGCCACCTACTTAAGCCGTTCTCGTCCCGAATCACTCTATGTCAATGGACAGATTACCGGGATACCTGAAGAGGGCGTGTTTAGCCTCTACTTAATAAACGGCAACAGCTTTACCGACCGACAACTGGTGTTTGCCGACAAAAGTTATGCCGAAATCATGGCCCCTCCACCCGAACCTGCCCCAGAGGGAGAGACCGTCAGTGCCGACATTGTGCCGCTTGAGGTGATTGAACAACATGTCAAGGAGCAGGAAGAGAAGGTAAATAGACTGCTTGAGGGCTGGAACGCATGGTAGCCACAGTGACGCAGCGCGGATGACACGCTTGAAAGGATGAAAGGTCGATGAACAAAGCCACAAGGATAAGTAAGGCCACCAGAATGAATGGACTGACAAGGTTGACAAGGTTGACAAGGTTATTGATGAGTAGAACAAATAGATCGCCTGTCGTGGCGATGGAGCAAACCGCGTCAAGCCGGACGCGATTAGTGCGTCACCTGCTGTTAGGTAGCGCGTTGCTGGGCGTTGCCCTGCTAGGGTCTGGCTGCGATGGCGCATCAAGCGGACAGCAAGAGCCAGTCGTCAAAGAGAAAGTGATCGCACCGAATGAATCGACATTCACGGTTCTACCTGAACGTATTTGGGTCGATCCAGACGGTAGTGAGAGTTCATATGCATGGCGTCTAAAACGTATAGTTAATAATGGACGTAAATCTCTCGGTATTAAGATTAAATTAACCCCTCCTGCTGAGCCGGATATCGTCGCGTGGGATGCTGAGTACACCATGCCGCAAATGATGTTTCGTTATGATGGCCACTACTGGACCGCCAACTTTAACGGCACCGCGATGCAAATTCTTGTTCACCGTGATGAAGTGGCAAATATCGCCTCCAAAGGGCCTCAAGTGCGCTCCCCCGATGGGCGTTTTCTGATGATGTCAACCTATCAAACCAGTGGTGCGGGTGACTGCTCTATCTTTGACCTTAAAACCCGTCAGTACACGCGTATCTCCCCCCGTGGGCGCTGTGGCTCAGTGTGGAGCCGTGATAGCAAACGTGCCTATATCGTGGGCAGTGGGGTGAAAGGCTACTTTGATACTGAGCAGGGTCGCTTCGTACATACCCATGAGCGCAATGGCGATAAGCGCATTTCGGGCCGTTGGGGCGGCTACCTAACCCCGGATGAGAGCCTGTTCTTTATGATGTACGACGACACGTTCGCCGCTAAGCGCGACTTTCTTGATATTGACCAAGGCGATACGGTCTTTTTCGACCCGGACAGTTTCGAGCTGGTTAAGTTAGGCGAGTATTACCCCAAGGGGTGTGGTGCCGAGGTGCGTTACACCATTGATCATAAGTATTTTGCATGCTCTGGCGCAACATTGAGCCTGAGAGATCACCCCAACGCCCCTGCAATGTTGTTTCGTCATCAAGAGCCCTTTGAGCATGTTGATATGGTCAGTACCGCAGCACCAGTACTATATAACCAATTTAGTCGCTATTTCCGTCGGGATAACAGTTTAGATCGGTATCGCGGCGTCAATGAAGATACGCCGTTAGAGCGGCAAGTGATTAAATTTGAAGTTGATGGCAACAGTACGGCGCGACTGTTTTTTTGGCTGCCGACCAATCTGGTTGATAGCATTGATGAGATTGATTTTACAGATCAATTTCCCTCGCTGCCAAGCCATGCCGAAGTGGCCAAAGCACGCCAACTGATCGCCGCGGAGCAGCAGCGATGAACCGAACAGATAACGGCGTTTACTTGATGCGCGCCCCAACCAATCACCTGGGGGAATTTATACAAGGGCAGCTAACCCCTTTAGCGGACTACACCCTGATCTATGTGGATGGGGATCAGCACGGCGAACAGGCCCTGCCACAACGCGCCGAGCAAGGGACTTTGCCAGATGACAATAGCGCGATTCAATCGCGATCTGAAATTCAACTGGCTTACACTAACGCCAACGGCAAGCTGCACCATATCTCGCAACAAGCCGCAGCGGCCAGTAGTGAAGGCAGTAGCGAAGAGGGCGCTGCAGGGGAGGATAACGCGAAAGAGAACAGCGCATCGCCAAGCAATGCAGTCCCCTCATGGCGCGGCAGTGAAATCTTGGCAAGTCATGGTGCAACAGCGGAGGGCTACTATTTTCCCGCCCCATTAATCCCATTTTCCATGGCAACCGATCCAGATAACTGGGTGACTAACTTGCAGCAGTTGGTGGGCAAGTACGTTGATATACCAGACAATAAGTTTGACATCAATGTTGAGCAGGTGGCGTTGTCTAGCTTGTTAGACCCTCGTCCTATCCAAGATGGCAGTAGCGATTACTGGGATGATTATAAAGCGGGCTATCAAGAGTGGCTGCAAGAGGGGGTTAAGTTCCTCAATGTGGTTAAAATGCCCTTCTCCAGTGCGATTGTGCTTAATTTTTCCAGTGTCGTCTTTGAAGGTGCCAAGGTGACGGTTTCTGGCGTTCCGGCTGGGGTGACATTGATGGGGGTTTCTTATCGGGCTGATGTTCCAGCACAAGAAAACCTCGCAGAAGTTGTCGAGGACACATTTAAAGGACTAGCCAAAACAGATGAGGGCTACCAAGATGATGAGCAAGCGACGGCCTATACTGCTGCGTTTTACCTCGACTCCGTACTGCCAGAACAACTGTCGCCTAAAGCGCAATATTTGCGTTTTACGGTAGAGTTAGATGAAGATAACTATGATGCATCTAATTTTATTGAAGAACATAAGATAAAAACATATTCCTTCGTTGAGCAAGCACTGCACTTCCCAATCGTGAATGCCTTGGGGCGTTTTAGCTTGATTAATGGCGATCCGATCAGTGCTGAAGAGGTACTGCTGAGTAGCCATCCGAGCCTGTTTAAAAATCAGATCAATAAAGTACTCAAACGGCAAACACCCAGCTTGCAGTTTGTCGCCAATCAAAAAGCGGTGCAAGACAGCAATGAGGCCGCCCAAGGCGAGCAGTATAAAACCGTGCAAGCCCAGCTACTACATCCTATTTTGATGGAGGATGCCTACTACAAGTTAGGTATGGCAGTGTGCACCAAAGGGGTGGGGCGAGCCACGCTGGCTGCGGTCGCCAGTGCCGCATTAAGCAAATACCCGGCCCGAGAAGAGGGCAATGTCACCGCCTTGGCGATGGGAGCGCTAGGGCTTTATAACAACGTGAGCCTCGTGGTGGGTGATATTGAAAAGGTGCTAAATCGCGGCCTATCATTGGAAAAAGGCGTCGCGAGTGTAGTGAAAGGCGCGATGTCGGTAACGCGGCGAGGCATCGAAGCGGTATCCAGCGAGGTGGTGGACAATCTCACTCATCAGGTTCGTCGCATTACTGGCGATCTCAACGGCACGGCAATCAGTGGCCGTGCACGATCCTTTGTTAGCCGAGTCGGGCGTTTTAATCAGCTCACGCAGTGGGTCGATAAAATGGCGGAGCCTTATATCAGCGCGGCGGAGTGTTTGTATCACTTTGCGTCTTTTGCTAAAGCAGCAAATAGTGCAGCGCAGGTCAATGAAGATTTAGGCCGTTTCGCTTCAGATTATTATCACAACGTTCAAGTGCAAGGTTACGATCTTGATGCAACATCTGAAAAGAACGATCTGATTACCGGTGCGCGAAATCGGCTGATTGCATCACTTCCGCAGACGATTCGCGAGCTATCTCAATCTATTCAAGAGGCGAACGATAATCGGCTGTTGGTTCCGGTGTTATTTGATGCCGGTAGCGCCCAGATCAACGAAGAGGCACAGGCCTATTTGGCAGAGCTGATTGAGGTGCTGAATCAAACAGGGCCCATGCCAATATACATTACGGGTCATGCTTGTGACTTGGGTGATAATTTTGATAATGATGGCCTTGCAACCCACCGCGCCGAAAGCGTGAAAAAATACCTTGTGGCGCGTTTAGCCGATGCCGACTGGGACGCATCGATTCTTGACCTAGGCTATGGCGTCGCCAACTACAACAACGCCGATGCGACCCCCGATCAAACTCGGCGACAGAGCCGCCGCGCCGATATCTATTTATCCAACACCACCTATTTGCAGATACCAGCTTGCCGCTCGGGAACTGCTATTTTCCAAGAGATGTTTGGCAACTTACAGGCGTTAAAGGTGAGGCAGGTTGAGTCAACCGTGGCGGGGGCACGCAGTTTACTGTGTTTGCTTGGGGTTAAATTCCCACTTGCAGCCGTTGCCTATGCGTTATGGAGCGTGGGAGATGTGGTAGTAACTGGCAGTGAGCTAATTGAAAGGGAGTTTGATCCGCAAAACTATGCCGACAAAAAAGCGATTAAGGCGTTGTCGGAAAGAAACTTTGCCGCCTTTTCAATTTACTTAGACAATGAAAACAGGACGCTAGAATCGCTTTTCATCAAGAAAGCCTATATAAAAAGAAGCATTGCTCTTATTGGTTTGATCCGCCTGATTTTGCGCTCCAAGATAAAAGAGACCCTGAGCATCCAGGTGATGGATATGACGGATATGGATGATACTGTCAATTGGGTCACTAAAAATGTCGTTTTGGAATATGACCTAAAAGGCTATATCGACTATTTTATTCTTAACGATGATTGGGAAATTCATAACGACTCCATCACACCCCATCTCGATGAAGTTTGGTTAGAGAATCGCAACCGTGCCAATGTTCAAGGTGTTTTTCGGGTTGAATCCGTCAGGCAGCGTCAGTTAAACCCGTTTATTTATGGGGCCTTAACCATAACGCATCAGTTAGCCATGCAAGATGAAACCCGACAACATTTAGAGAAAGGCAGTCACTTCAAACAGTGCTTCCCGGTTCACTACTCTCTTGCAAGCAGTGATGAAAGTCTATTTGATAGTTTGCTGGTTGATAATTCACCCCACTTCTTAGCGCAGCATGATAATACGCCAATATTTGAACAAGTGGTGATGTCAGCCCGTCCGCGAGGCGCAAAAGAGGCAACGGCGTGGAAGCCTTTCATCACCTACTTACAAGATGATAGGGCGCAAGTGCTCTCGCCGTATGATCAAATTAGGATCTTAGTGGTGGTGAATAAGCATCGCCCTGAAATTGCGCAGTGCTTGGAGCAAGAGGATAGCTTAACGTTCCCACTAGCCGCGCGAGCGGTCAGACACAGCCATTTTGGTAAGGATAGAAAGTCGGCACCGACGGTCGATTATGTCTATAAGTTGAAGCTCGAGGACCTACTGCCTCATGAGAAAGAGGCGTTAAGTGCGCACTTTGGTGAAGACGGAAGTGAGAGTGTGTTTGGTGCCATCATCAATCCAAGTTATACGCTCGGGAAGAGTACGCTGTTAGGCACCCGACCGATGAGCGACTTAGATAACGGTTTACTTAGAACGTTTGGGTGTAATGATACGAGGAACGCATTAAGTCGCTGGCTGTATGACATCGAGCCAAGGCACATCATGAAATACCATTATGAGGTGTACCCATTAGCGGCAGCGCACCACGCCAAACGGGTCTTTTATGAAGAGGTGGTGCATCCCGCACGTTTTCCGCAAAGCAGCCCGTCATCTTTGTTGGCAGGAATGAGCCAAGAGTATCGCTCGTATCTGTGTAACTTTGAGATGTCGCTCGACCCGAATCGTGTCTATTACTATCGCCATAATCACCGTCATAGCCATGACCGTAGCCATCCCCATGCGCATGACGGTAACCATAGTCATAGCCATCAACATCGATATCAGAGCGATGACCATGTCTTTATTGAAAAGGGTTTTCTAGAAGGGACAGACGCAACAGATTATGAGATGCCGAAATATGTCACTAATCCGAGTTGCTATATGCTATTTAAGCAACCAGACGTCGATCTTAATGAGTTTAGTTATCCCAGATTAACTCCAGAGAGGCCTTATCAGCCTACCACTATTGCGGGGTGGCAAGAGAGCATAATGAGCCCGCATTCGCATAACACGGAATACTTAGCCTACACCGGGGTAGATTGGGATAAGCCGCTCAGTTGTATGGTGGTGGTTACCTCTGAACATGAGCCTCATCGCTTCCCAGCAATAGAAGCGCAACAATTTGACCCTACGGCGTTTAAAGTGGAGGTTGCCCTGTCACGGCGCTACGATGGCGTTAATAGTGTTCTCGGAAATACCCGCAGTAAAGAGATCAGCCGCCTAAATCAGTTGGTGTGTATCGGCATTATTGAGAAAAAAGCCGATAGCTATACGTTTACCCGTAGCGGGCACTTAAGTTTTAAGTGGAGAGAGATTGTTAAGTCGTTTTCCGAGCAACCGCAAGACGTTTTGCGCCGCATGGCGAAGGAGACTGCTAAGACAGATGTGTTTGTTGGCGTGGGGGAGATAGAGTACCTCAACCGCTGCGGCAAAATGGTGCAAGGCCTGCCACCAATGGGGACAGCCGTTTGGACAGAGCAGGATAACCGGCAAGGCGTGTTGGCGAACTATTCACACCCGCAACTGGATGCGAGAGCTAAATCGCATTACATCGACATTAAATTTTCGCTTAAATCGGGGGCAGGTAGTGGGTTAGAAAAAGAGCAAGCGTTTAAAGTTTGCTTCAACCCCCATGTTTCGACGCGCCCAGCGAATGCTTGGACAGAATATGAAGACGATCAACGAGAGCGCTTGGATAAATTAAATGCCGTTGGCGAGGCGCTAAATAGCCAGCTAGAGGATTTAAACAGTTGGCTAGAAGCGCAAGCAAAAGGGCCAGAGTCAGCCAATAGCACGATTAAAGAGTGGTTAGACGCGCAATTAGGTTGAGGTGAATGAGGTTAGAGAAAGCCATCCGGTAGGATGGCTTTTGTTTTTTGAGCCGGTAATGCGTCGCCGATTTACGCCATTCTTGCTTTTAACACTAAGAGTATACGTACCCAAAGCGCAGATAAAATAACTAAAATCGTGCCGACAAAGCCGAGGAAGTACCAACCCGCATTCCCTTCGTTTTCACCGAGCAGGGTGAAAGCGCCAGCAATGGTTAGCATAATGGTGAGATATAAAATGCTCGTGATAGACCATTTCCACCAGCTCATCGGAATATCAAGATCTTTGGCCCACACTTTAGCCCCAGAAAATACCCAGACTTGCAGGGCGCCAAGAACCATCCAAAAAATTGGATCTAAAATTGTTGATTGTGGAAACATTAGATGCCCTCCCAGTTACCGTCATACTCCCAATCTTTATCTACCTTGAGGTAGTTTTCGCTTCGCAGCCACTCTGGTGGTTGGTGGTATCCAGCAAACTTACCGCCTGACCAATCAGGATGGAAATCTTCAGCATCTGGGTAGTAGAAGAAGTTGTGCTGCATTGCTAACAACGCCTTGCGTGTTAACCCTGTTGGATCACGCGGATCGGCTTCTTTAACCAAGACATGCATCCAGTTGTTCTTACGGGTGTAAGGGCAAACTGCAATGCAGATCCGACACCCTAAGCCATCAGCCGTAGATGCGGTATTCCAAAATTCATAACAACTGTCTTGATTAAAACCATACTTGCGAAAGCCGCGAGAAACGACATCGGGCTTGTCTGCTTTACTGATTGAGCCACTCGGGCAGGTATCGGCGCAGATTTTACACTCTTCACAGAAATGTTTGACCCCTATATCAATGGGTTTATCCGCTTCTAAATCTAGATCTGTAATGACGGCAGCAAGACGTAAATTAGAGCCGACTTCAGGTGCTATAAGTGTGCCACCTCGGCCAAGCTCACCCATGCCAGATGCGGCAGCAAGTGGAGGTACCATGATTTCATAATCGTTGCCAGGCCACTGTGGGCGACCCGCATAACCAAGTTGACCCAGGAAGGCTGCCATCAATCCTGTTGCTTGTTGACAGCGCCAATAGGCATCAAATGAGGTTGAATAACCCGCTGCCGCATACATTGGATCCCAGTTCATTGGTACACCAAAAATGATGACGTTCTTCCAATGCTTAGGGACCGATTCGTCCCAATCTTGGCTTCCACCAGGCATACCGCGCATCATGTTCTTTACCATGAAACGTTCATCGAATTTGGCAATGGTGCAGAGGCTCATTCCAAATTTATGTGCCATTTGCCTGATTAGCTTGGAAGCATGCGCTGGAGATTGAAAATCAACCCGTTTATTTGCAACATTTCCGACCCATTGAAAGTCTACCTCATCGGGGTGACCTTGTGGTTTAGGAGGAAACTGAGAGGATCCGAGCGCCTTTAAAAATGAACGGTCATATGCCCACGCTAACGCAAAGCGATCAAAGTGCTCTCGAGTGTTGTCCTTATGCGCGGCCATTTGGCGAAATGCGTTTTGCATATACGGCCAGCCTTCTGGGTTCCTTTCATAGTATTCACGCGTTTTTGCGTCAGGAATCTCAGTCCAATCACTGTTGATGTCAAAACCTTCAGAAATTAACTTGCCGAGAACAGAACGACGGTTAAATAGCCAATCGCCCCACTCTGGACGTTCAACCACGCCGACCTGCTCTAAAGTGGGCGCAATATCCACTTCAAACGGTTTGCGGTTAAAATACTGATCTTTCCCTGCTTCGGTGCGACCCCACCCGACGTTGGCGTCTGGGTCTCGACCTGTAACAAAACCAGCCCCCATTGATGCGCCAACGGTTGCAGCCGCTGCAGCAGCACCACCAACCTTAAGGAAATTTCGTCGTGACGGGTTTGCTGCTTGTGGGCTATTTGTATCCTTTTTTCCCATGAGACAACTCCAGTTAAATATTTGCTTACGAATAACCATAAATAACGATTCATGGTTCAAACTAATAACTAGTATTAATGGGATAACCGTTGGTTAAAAGACAAAAACAGCACAGAAAGTGGTAAAAATAAAACCAAGCAGTGTTACTTTGCTTTACAGCAATAAATTATTTTTACGTGCTAAGCTGCAATGGCATAGCTGGCGAAACTCTTTTGGTGTTACATCCGTGTGACGCCTGAAAAACTTGGTCATATTGGTGGCTTCTTTAAATCCAAGCTGCAAAGAAATATCTTGAATGGAGTGTTGACTAAAAGCCAGTTTGCGTTTTAATTCTAAAATAACCCTGTCATCAATCAGTTGTTTGGCTGTTTTACCGGTATGCTTTTTGGCAATTAGGTTTAGGCTTTTGCTGCAAACACCAATCATTTTAGCATAGTCAGCGACTTTATGTGTTTGGTGAAAGTGATTTTCTAGCGCTCCTTTTAAGCGCCGAAAATGCCTAGAGTCTTGGTTTTTGTGATGGGCTAACGTTTCATTGTGTTGAACTAAATTGTCTAACAGTAATGCTCTTACTAATGCGCGAATAACTTCACGGCTAATAAAACCGCTCTTTTGTGCTTCTTGGTACAACTTGTCGATGTAGGGTTGGCAATCAGATGTAATCACATCAATGCAGTTGATTGTTTCCATTGCGAAGCGAATTTTGTCCTGAACAAGATCGTCGCTGCCACAACTGAAGACGTGATCATTAAACAGTATGGCATAGCCCTCTAATTCGGGATTGTCGTCAAAGTAGTGCACTTGGTATCTGGCGATCGATATTATTGTTCCGGGTTGATAGTTGTACGATTTGTAGTCAATGTGATGACGTCCCGTGCCTTGCTGGATAAAAATGATTGCGTCAAAGTTAATTCGATGAGGCTGGGTCATAATACTTTCGCTACCATCGGTTCGCATCTCACTAATGCGATAAACTGCAAATTCCATATCATCACGCTGTGAACGCAGGTTGATGCTAACAATATCGTCTAGCTTCATCATCTTAATAACATCCTTTTGTTTCCTAATATGTGCCATTCCATGGCATTTGAACCCAAGTGCACGTTACTGTACGGCCTTGTTTTTATAATCAATCATGTATTCTACTGGGACTTATACATTCGCATGGCGAATGGTACATATAAAGCCATTTGTTACATGGGGCTGAAAATAAAAGTAAAGTGCTGTGCTGTTTTTATTTTAGTGGTTATAAATCATTGCTGAGATACATAGGTTCGCTAAGATTCATTATGCATAATTTCACTTAATGCCGGAAGGTTTACAGCCTATTCAAAATGGTAAAAATGAGAAAGCAATTTCAATTATGAGGCTCAGATCAGCCGCGAGCAAGTTGAGTCTCTGTTTGAGTTGTTTTTGTCGGTCAATCTTAGCCAGCTTGGCTTAAGCTTGTCAAATAGCCAAGCCTATCAACAACACTTTTCACAGGTGATGCAGCAACAATCGATCAGGGTGACCAATGTTACCGAATAGCGATAATCCGGCGCGTCCCCTTGTTGTCGCCAAGCGAGCTTAGACATACGTTTAATTTATCCATTTCATCTCTGTTATCCAGTGAAATCGCCGATGTATTATTAACCGAGATAAAGAAACAGAAATATGTCGGCTGGCATAATTAGGGTACAATGCACACAGCCAAGGTGCTGTATTAGACGCAGGTTGGTATAACGTTATGAGTTAACAAGAATAAAGGTAAATATGGCCGTTTTAGACATCCTCACCACACCCGATCCAAGGCTTAAAGTTAAGGCTGAGAAAGTGACTGACATCGCGTCGGTTCAAACGTTGATCGACGATATGTTAGATACGCTATACGCGACGGACAACGGTATTGGTCTTGCTGCTACTCAAGTGGGGCGCAAAGAGGCGGTTGTCGTTATTGACCTGTCCGAAAGTCGCGATGAACCTCTGATATTGGTCAACCCTGAAGTTGTCAGTGGCACGAATTTGGCGATGGGACAAGAAGGGTGTTTATCGGTTCCGGATTATTACGCTGATGTAGAGCGATATACATCTGTGGTTGTTTCAGCGCTAGATCGCGATGGACAAGCGATCACCATCGAGAATGATGAGTTCCTCGCCATTGCTATGCAGCATGAAATTGACCATTTAGCGGGTAATTTGTTTATTGATTATCTTTCACCGTTAAAGCGTCAAATGGCGATGAAGAAAGTGAAAAAATACGTTAAAGCGCAACAGCGCGTATAGTCAGCGTATTCGCCTTTTGTGTGCCGTTAAGCCCTTTTGTGGCCGTTAATGACAGTGGCGCACAAAGGGCATTCGTTGCAGCAGTAATGTTGCCAAATACAGCCGTTACTTAATTGTGACCTTTTCAATAATAATGGCATCGCAGGGTACATCATCATGACCCAGCTTGGATGTGGTTTTCACATTTGCAATGTTGTTGACGATATCCATACCAGCAGTCACTTTTCCAAATACAGCATAACCCCAGCCTAAATTGGTGGTCGCTGTGTGGTCGAGAAAATCATTGTCTGCCAAATTAATAAAAAATTGTGCAGTGGCAGAATGCGGCGCATCGGTACGTGCCATAGCGATAGTGCCAATGGTGTTTTTAAGGCCCCGATTGGCTTCGTTAGTAATCGCCGGACGTGTCACCTTTTCTTGCATATCTTCTGTTAAACCGCCACCTTGAATCATAAAGCCTTTGATTACACGATGAAAAGTTGTACCTTCATAGAAACCGTCTTGGCAGTATTTTAAAAAGTTTCTGGAGCTGACAGGCGCTTTACCCATATTCAGTTCAATTTCAATGTCGCCTAGATTGGTAGTAAAAATAATCATAAGAGCAGTGACCACGGTGGTTTCAGTGAAGTGCGGCAGTATACGAAATTAGCTCTTGAAGCGACAGCGGAAACCGTCATAGCCGAAGAATACTTTTTGAGGTATACCTGAAGAGGTAACTATAAAAACCACTAAATTGGAGTATGTTGATAGTGGAAGAAAAAGAAAAAATGCTTGCAGGTCAGTATTATGACGCAAGTGATTCGACGTTGGTTGAGTTGCGATTAAAAGCACGCTTGGCAACTGAGCAATTCAACGCTACCAGTGCGGCACACCCTGAAAAAAGAATGCGCATCCTCAAATCTTTGTTCGGTTCAACTGGAGAAGTCATCCACATTGAATCGTCATTCAATTGTGATTATGGCGAGAATATTCATGTCGGTGAAAATTTCTATGCTAATTTCGGTTGCGTTATTTTAGACGTGGCTGAAGTTCGTATTGGTGATAACTGTTTCATTGCGCCGCAAGTCGGGATCTATACCGCAACGCACCCGTTAGATCCGGTTGAGAGAAGAGATGGTTTAGAATATGCCAAACCAATTACTATCGGTGATGATTGTTGGATAGGCGGTAACGCAACGATAAATCCAGGGGTGACGTTGGGCAATAACGTGGTCGTCGCCTCTGGTGCTGTTGTTACAAAAAGCTTCGATGACAATGTGGTCATTGGCGGCAATCCGGCAAAAGTCATTAAGCAAATTCCTGCCTAACTACTCACCCGACCTAACTACTCACATTGAGTGCCTGAGGGGGCACTCTAAAACCGATGAGAAGCTACTACTGGATAAGGGCGGATTTAATTCAAGCCGTTGCCTGATTAAAACGGCAGAGAGAAGCTCAGTGTCGTACATTTTCACGTGTCTCCAGTCACATTACAGAAAACAAACTCTCGCGAAAACCAAGTGATCGTTATTACCCACTACGCTGTATATATAGCTAAGCGGAACTAACGATGGAGAGAGTGATGTCGATACCTGTGGGTATAAGTGCTTGCGTACTGGGGGAAAAGGTACGGTTCGATGGTGGACATAAACGCAACCGATTTGTGACAGATGAACTGACAAAGTTCTTTGAGTTTAAGCCTGTTTGTCCTGAAATGGCGATAGGTATGGGAACACCCCGGCCCGCTATCCGTTTGGTGGAAAGAGACGATGATATTCGGCTGGTGAGCACCAAAGATATTGATGATGACTTTACCGCAGCAATGAAAGCATTTGCTGAGAAAAAGCTACCATCGTTATCTCAACTGTGCGGTTATGTGGTGTGCGCAAAATCGCCGACTTGTGGCATGGAGCGGGTAAAGCTCTATATAGAGAATGGCAATACGATCCCCGGTGGAACCGTAGGGCTGTACACTCAAGCACTAATGCAGATGTATCCTTGGTTACCCGTCGAGGAAGATGGTCGCTTGCAAGATCCTATTTTGCGAGAAAACTTTGTGTTGCGAGTGTTTGCGCTAAACGATCTGTATACATCTACGGCAGACTTGAGCGCAAAAGCGATCATTGATTTTCACTCGCGTTATAAGCTGATGTTAATGGCGCACAGTCAGCAGGCGTATCGTAATCTTGGACGGCTGGTCGCATCGATTGCTAAATATGAACTCGAAGAGTTCTTTGTCGAATACCGTTTGCAGTTTATGCAAGCACTGCAGTTACGGGCTAACAAAAAGAACAATACGTGTGTACTGCAACATATTCAGGGTTACTTTAAGAAGTACCTGTCTAAAGAGCAGAAAGCAGAGTTAGCCCGTGTGATTATGGATTATCGTGTAGGAGACTTGCCGCTATTAGGTGTTCTCACCTTAGTTAACCATTATCTTAATACTTACCCTGATGAGTACCTGCTGAGCCAAGTGTACCTTCATCCTTACCCCCAAGAGCTTAAATTAAGATACGGTCTGTAAGGAGGGTAGGATGAGTCGAGCAGTGATCTGGCTAAGACGCGATTTACGCCTAGTCGATAACACCGCGCTGCATAATGCGGCGCAGCACCATAGCGACTTAATCCTCGTCTATATTGCTACTCCAACTCAGTGGCAAGCGCATCATCTCGCTCCAATTCAAGCCGATCTCATCGCACGACGGCTTGCTTATCTTAGGCGACAAGCACAGCAATGTCATGTCCCCCTTTATTACCTGAGCTGTGATAGTTATGCGCAGGTGCCTACATTACTGAAAAGCGTTTGTCAGCAGCATGGTGCTACGCACCTCTATTGCAATCGAGAGTATGAACTGAACGAAGTTCGTCGTGATGTGTTGGTGGAGAGAACACTGACAGAAGAAGCAATCAAATTTAGATCCTTTGATGATAGCTGCATATTGCCGCCGGGCTCGGTACTCAATGGGTCGGGTACGTGTTATCGGGTATTTACGCCTTATCGTCGTGCGTGGGTTCAGCAGCTGTTATCGAATGCGCAAAATGTTGCTCTGGTGCCGTCACCGCTGGCCAGGCAAACTCCCCCTCTGAATGCGGAAAATTACGGCGTTGAGTTGCCTGAGATTGAATTTAAGTACCCTAAAGTTTCAAGCTCGAACTATCCAGTCGCTGATAACGCAATATATGCTCTTCTTTCGGAATTTTGTCAGCACAAAGCCGCACAGTATGCTCAAGACAGGGATTATCCAGCCCGTGATGGAACCAGTCAATTATCACCTTATTTGGCGATTGGCGCGTTGTCGGCGCGGCAGTGTCTTAACGCATTGATGCGGGAGTACCCTAATAGTTTAGAGAGCCAAGATAGCGGTCAATTTGTATGGCTAAATGAGCTAATTTGGCGCGAGTTCTATAAACACTTGAGCGCGGCATATCCATCACTGAGTCAAGGCCAGCCATTTGTTGCATGGACAGCAGGCGTGGATTGGCATGAATCGCCGTCATTACTTCAAGCGTGGCAGCAGGGCAAAACCGGATTCCCGATTGTGGATGCAGCGATGCGGCAACTCAATACAACAGGGTGGATGCATAATCGCTTGCGTATGATAGTGGCGAGTTTCTTAACCAAAGATCTGCAACTAGATTGGCGAGAAGGGGAGCGCTACTTTATGTCTCAACTCGTGGATGGGGATTACGCCTCCAATAATGGAGGGTGGCAGTGGGCCGCGTCGACGGGGACGGATGCACAACCCTATTTCAGGGTATTTAATCCCACCACACAAGGAAAGAATTATGATCCTAAAGGCATCTTTATCCGTAAGTGGATACCAGAGCTAACATGTTGTCCTGATAAGTACCTCCACCAGCCAGAGCGGTGGGAAGGGTGTATAGAAGCAGGGTATATGTTGCCGATTGTTGACCATGCGAAAGCGCGTTTAATGTCGATTGACCGTTTCAAACAAGCGAAAGCGCGCTGGGAGGAGAGCCAAAATGAGAACAATGCAATCTGATGCGCTAGGGAAATTCGTTGATATTTATGGCCAGTTGAACAAACACAATTTGCATTCTCTTGATGAGCTTTACCACCCCGATATTGTCTTCGAGGATCCCGCACATAGAATCGAAGGTAGTCAGGCGCTTAAAGCGTATTTTGAAGAGTTGTATCGCAACATCAATGAGTGCGATTTTAAAATATTGCACTCGGCTGGTGATGACGGCTCTGCTTATGTTCGCTGGGTGATGACATTGTCTCACCCTCAAGTGGAGAGTGGTCGCTTGCGACGTGTGGAGGGGTGTACTTATTTAGAGTTTTCAGACAAGCGAGTGGTTTACCATCGCGACTATTTTGACCTCGGCGCGTTGCTGTATGAGGGGCTGCCAGTGTTGGGGCGAATTATTGCAGCAATTAAAAAGCGGTTAGGACAATGAGCCGCGTACTGATAACCGGCGCAACGTCCGGATTAGGCTATCAACTGATGCGTGACTATGCCGAGCAAGGGTGGGAGGTGTATGCCTGTGGTCGGAATGCTGCCAAATTAGAATCGATCACCCAGATTAATAACGTCCATGCAGTGTGTTTTGATGTGACAGACAGTGAGCAGGTGCACCAAGCGCTGGAAAATGTGCCTGATTGCGAACTGATTATTTTGAACGCGGGTAGTTGCGAATATATCGAGCATGGCGAGTTGGATTCTGCCTTGTTCAGACGGGTGTTCGAGACAAATTTTTTTGGTGTTGTGAATTGCATAGAGGCATTGCAGGCAAAGTTTCGTCTCCGTACTCACCTTGTTCTGATTGGTTCAAGTGCGGACTATGTTCCGCTTCCTAGAGCTGAAGCCTACGGCGCATCGAAAGCGGCGTTACGTTATTTGGCATCAACGTTATCTGTAGATTTGGCAAGTAAGGGGGTTGATGTGTCGCTGGTTTGTCCAGGGTTCATAGAAACACCATTAACCGACAAGAATGACTTCGCGATGCCTTGTTTGATTTCAGTCGAGGAAGCGTCTAAGTCAGTGAGAGAAGGCGTTGAAAAGCGGCAGCGCGAAGTCCATTTTCCGAAGCGTTTCACATTGACGTTGAAATGCATTGCGCTACTGCCACTTCGCTGGCAATTAAAATTGGTAGGCAAGTTGATAAGGAGTGCAACGTGAAAATAGCGATAATCGGTAGTGGTATATCGGGTCTAACCGCTGCATGGTATTTGCAGCAGCAACATGAAGTAACCTTGTTTGAATCAGCAGAGCGATTAGGGGGGCACACCGCAACCGTTGATGTAACGGTACCGAGTGGACAGTACGCCGTTGATACGGGTTTTATCGTTTTTAACGATAGAACATACCCTAATTTTGAGCGGTTGTTGGGTGAGCTAGGCATTGAACGTCAGCCAACAGAAATGAGCTTTAGTGTCAAAAATGAGGCGACGGGGCTTGAATATAATGGCCATACATTAAGCACTATGTTTGCTCAAAGAAAGAACCTGCTTCGCCCTTCATTCTATTATCTTCTTTTTGAAATAGTCCGTTTTAACCGATTAGCAAAACGTGCCTTGCAGGATGACGAGGCTCTGGATGGAACATTGGGTGACTTCCTCCAACACCACCAATTTAGCGCTCCCTTTGTCACCAACTATATCTTACCGATGGGCGCGGCCATTTGGTCATCGACCCTTTGTGATATGCGTGCTTTTCCCCTGCGCTTTTTTATGCGCTTTTTTATCAATCACGGTTTACTGGATGTGACTAATCGTCCGCAGTGGTATGTCATCCCAGGGGGCTCTCGAGAGTACATTAGGCGCATGGAGCAGCAATGGTCCGTTGACGTTAAGCTTAATGCGTCGATAACCGCGGTGTCGCGTTCCCCCCAGCGAGTGGATATCGATTATCAGCAAGAATCGCAGGTTGTTCGATCGTCATTTGATCAGGTTATTTTTGCCTGTCACAGCGATCAGGCGCTACGTCTGTTGAGTGATGCCAGTGCAGCAGAGCAGCAAGTATTAGGTGCCATACCATATCAAGAGAATGAAGTCGTGTTGCATACTGATAGCCGTCTGTTACCGAACACTAAGGCGGCTTGGGCATCGTGGAATTACCTCTTGCGGGCCGGTTCTAATCAGGATACTGCCCCCACAGCGTTGACTTACAATATGAGTAAACTTCAGGGGCTGTCTGCCGATGAAACGTTTTGCGTTACCTTGAATCAAACGGAGATGATTTCCGAGGAGAAAATTTTAGCCAGTTTTAACTATAGTCACCCCGTTTTTAATTTAGAAAGTGTCGAGGCGCAGCAACAGCGAGGACGCATTAATGGCCAGGATGGAACATGGTTTTGTGGGGCTTACTGGTACAACGGTTTTCATGAAGATGGGGTTCGAAGTGCGTTAGATGTTGTACATGGGATTAGGCAACAGCCAATGTTGGTTGATGTAGATAGTCAACATGAGATGACGGCATGATCAGTGACAATGGCAGTGCTATCTATTCTGGACACGTTTGGCACAGGCGTTTCAATCCGCGGAAACACCAATTCGCCTATCCACTATTTATGGTGATGATAGATTTGGATGAGGTCGCCTCATTACAACGCCAGATCCGAGGCTTCGGTGTTGGGCGGTTTTCTATCGCGCGTTTTAAGCGCCAAGATTATTTACCGAGTAGTAAAGAGAGTAAGGATTTAAAATCTGCTGTGCTCGCTAAGGTAACCGAGCTGGGAGGAGAACCGATAACAAACGGTAAGGTTTATATGCTAGGGCATTTGCGCTACTTCGGCCTCTATTTTAGTCCTCTTAACCTTTACTACATATACGATGCTAAGCACAGCTGGCGGTATGTTATTGCTGAAGTGAGCAACATCCCTTGGAATGAACGTCACTATTACCTTGTACCGGCTGATGCAGTTGCGAGTAATGAAATATGGCGCCACCCTAAAAACTTTCATGTTTCCCCATTTAATCCGATTACTCAATGGTATGAGTGGCGCTTAACCTCACCCACTTCATCCTTGCGCGTGCATTTAGACGTGCTAAAAGAGGAAGATGAACAGCGTGTTTTTGAAGCGACGCTGGCATTAAAGCGCAAATCGCTGGGGCGGTTTGATCTATTGCGCCAGGTAGCGCGTATACCCTTTATGACTGTGTACATTGTTGCGTCGATTTATTGGCAGGCATTTAGGTTGTGGCTGAAAGGGGTGCCATATCAACCCCATGTTGACCCACGGTTTACCCGTACACCTGAACAAGGTGATAAAAAATAATTTAACTTATGAGAAGGTGACTAGGTATGAGTAACTTGCCATCAAACACTAGCTGTTCATTTGAGATGACGGTATCCGAAAAGACCTCAAGAAACATGGTTCACCTTTTTCTTAATCGTATTTCAAATGCTGGCTTAACACTCATTGAAGAGGGTAGCGGTGTCTATCAGTTTGGTGACAGTAACTCAGAGATGCAGGCGCAACTTATTATTAGAAAGCCAGATTTTTATGTTCGGGTATTACGCGGCGGCTCTGTTGCAGCTGGAGAAGCGTATATAGATGGCGACTGGGACTCGCCTGATTTAACCGCGTTTATTCGCGTTGTTGTAAGAAACTTGCCGATGCTAGACCAGTTAGAGCAACGGATAGGCGGGGCGTTACGCATTAAGAATAAAATTGCGCATTGGCTTAATCGTAACAACTTAGTGCAAGCGAAAAAAAATATCTCAGCACATTACGACTTGGGTAATGACTTTTATCGCCAATTCTTGGACTCTCAGATGCTCTATTCATCGGGGATCTACTTATCAAAAGAAGATGACTTAGCTCAGGCTCAAGTTAACAAAATGCATCGCCTTTGCCAGCAGTTGCAGTTGGAACCCGATGACCATGTATTGGAGATTGGTACTGGGTGGGGGGCAATGGCGATATACATGGCGAAGCATTTTGGTTGCCGTGTCACCACCACCACCATTTCGGCTGAACAGTATCAATGGGCTGAAAAACGTATCGCTGAGGAAGGAGTGAGTGACCGTGTCACTTTGCTGTTGCGGGACTATCGTGAGCTCGATGGCATTTACGATAAATTGGTGTCAGTGGAAATGATCGAAGCCGTTGGGCTGAGTTATTTGCCCGAATACATTAAGCAGTGCCAAACCCTATTGAAACCGGGAGGGCTGGCAGTACTACAAGCGATTACCATTGCTGATCAGCGCTTTGATTACTATCGCCAGAATGTTGATTTTATTCAGATGTATGTATTTCCTGGCGGCTTTCTTCCTTCGGTTTCGCAGTTGCAGTCGTCGTTTACTCGTCATTCCGATTTCGTTTGTCGAGATTTGAAAGATATTGGTTACGACTATGCAAGAACGGTTAAAGACTGGCATGACGGTGTGAATGAAAACAGTAGCGCCATTCGAGCGCAAGGTTTTGATGAACGTTTCATGCGTTTGTGGCGTTTCTACTTGAGCTATTGCGAAGGCGGGTTCTGGGAGCGCAGTATTAGTGCCATTCAATTGACATTGTCGCGACCAAAGTGGGTTTGAGGGTGTGAATTATGCGCTCGATGGTGATTACCTCATGCATCTTTAACGTTTTTTGGTTGTTATGCATCATGGGGCAAAACTCGGCACTCTGGTTGCTATTACCACTGCTAACCTTCTATTTTCTGGTGAATAAAGCCGTATTTATCCCTGCTATTGTTGTTGCAGTAGGGGGCTCTTGTCTCGATTTTCTGCTGTTTACGTTTGGTGTGTTTTCGTTTAGTAGCGGCGGTTTCCCGCCTTGGCTTGCGGTGCTGTGGCTCGGCTTTGGGGTTTTTTACTGGCAAATTAGGCCGGTTATTGAACGCATGCCGGTTGGTTTCTTTGTTGTTGGCGGTGCTGGTTTAGCGGTGCTCAGCTATAAAGCGGGCGAGCAACTCGGTGCAGTGGTATTTCCGCTGCAACTCTATTTTACGTTATCTCTGTTGTTTGTCTGTTGGCTGGTGATTTGTGCATTGCTTTATGTCGGCACCGGCTATCGGATAAAGGCCGTAAGGAGGTAAAATGCGGATATTGGTATGGCTTGCAATGTGGTGTTTGGCGAGCGTTTCTTCGCCATTACTTGCTAACTGGCAACAGTGGCCAGTGGTGGGGAGTGCTACTTTAACATGGGGCTTCTGGACAGTTTACGAGTCCCATTTGCGCTCTCCGTCAGGGAGTTATCAAACAGATAGAGACCTCGCTCTTGAAATTAACTATCTGCGCGATTTATCCAGTCGACAGCTATTAAAAGCGACGGATCAGCAATGGAAAAAGCTCGGTTACAGCGCAACACGGCGGCAATCGTGGCTCGATTCATTGGATGAGGTATGGCCGGATGTGAAAAAAGGAGATACATTAACGTTTGTGAAACAGCCCGATGGACAGAGCCAGTTTTGGTTCGATAACAGTGTTATTGCGGAGTTTACGGACCCTGATTTGAGCGCAGCATTTATCGCGATCTGGCTGTCGCCTCAAACCTCCTATCCTCGCTTGCGTCGTCAGTTAATTGGACAAGCGTCGAGACTGCAATAGGAATTATTGAAAGGAATGATTGTGTTGAGATGCTTGGTGTTAGGTGCGTTTTGTCTGTTTAGCCAAATGGTTGTTAGCGATAGTTTCAATCATCATCTTCTCTTGGGAAGCAACAGCCTTAATGTCAGCACCAGCCTTGAAGTTAACACTAGCCTTGAAGTCAACAACAGCGACATGTCTTGTGTCGTCTTGCTGCATGGGTTGGCCAGAAGTCGTTCTTCGATGGCGAGCTTAGAGCCGGTGCTAAGTGATGCCAACTACTTTGTTGTCAATCAGGGTTACCCGTCAACCGAGCACCCCGTTGAGATATTGGCGCCGATGGCGATTGAAGAAGCGTTGAGCCAGTGCGGAGGTAGAACCCCAGTTCACTTTGTTACTCACTCCATGGGTGGGATATTAGTCCGTTATTACCTAAGGGAATATGCGTTTACTGCGTTGGGAAGGGTTGTCATGCTAGGGCCGCCGAACCAAGGGAGTGAGGTTGTTGATACGTTGCGAGATGCGCCGGGCTTTTTATGGCTAAATGGTCCTGCAGGGCAACAGTTGGGCACAGAGCCAGCCAGTGTTCCCAACCAGTTAGGTGAGGTACATTTCGACCTTGGTGTGATTGCAGGCTCTAGAAGTGTTAACCCTTTGCTATCGCAATTTCTGCCAAACCCTGACGATGGAAAAGTATCGGTTGATAATACAAAAATAGAAGGAATGTCGGCACATATTGTTTTACCCGTTACCCATACCTTTATGATGTACAACGATAGGGTACATCAGCAAGTCCTTCATTTTCTACGTCATGGTCGATTCGCATTGTGATGAGCCATTTCTTTATAAAGAGCACCTCCCTGCATGGATGACCCCTTATAGGTCACTCATGTAGGGAGGCGTACCACAAAGCACCGATTATTGGGTTTAAATTCTGCCAGCGAGGCTATCGTGATTACTGTTCGTTATAGCCTGTTTTTCGATAGAGAATGGTGAGAGATTGTGGCACTTGCATGTAGCTATTATTGCAAGTTTTACTCTGTATTTGTGTTTCAGAGGTATCGCATATCTGTTGCCATTCGTTACCATTAGGAAGGCGGAACCGTGTTGGTATCTTGGTGGGGTTAATCAGGTACAGCAACTCACGGCCATTATTGTATAAGCCCAAATGTAACGCGATAGCATGCTGCTTGTGCCAATCACCCCCTGTCATCGGTGAACCATTGGAGTTCATCCAGCGAATTCTGTGCATTTCCCTTGTATTACCACTGAAATTTTCGATAAAAGGTTTCATATAGGTGTTACGGGCACGGATCATTGCAGCCAGCCATTTGTGAAAGCGTTGTTGACGCTCATTAAGAGCCCAATTGACCCAGCTTACTGGGGTATCTTGGCAGTAAGCATTGTTATTGCCTCCCTGTGAATGGGAGAGGGCATCGACAGCGAGGACGTGCGGGATCCCAAAGCTAAACAGCAGGCTTAGCATAAAATTGCGTTTTTGCTTCTCGCGTACAGCGGTAATACTAAGGTTATCCGTGGGGCCTTCAATGCCGTGGTGGCATGATCGGTTGTCGCCATGCCCATCTTTGCCTTTTTCGCCATTAGCCTCATTATGGCGTTGGTTATAGGAAACCAAGTCTTGTAGGGTAAAGCCATCGTGATAGGTGATGTAATTAACACTTAGCTTATCTGGCCAACGTGAGGCACTGAAGAGATCTCGTGATCCCATTAAGCGGGTGGCAAAGTCAGCGAGTCCAACACCTTCACCATGCCAAAAGCTGCGCATAGTATCGCGGAACTTATCGTTACACTCATTCCACCCGCGTGGGAAGTGGCCAAGTTGATAGCCATCAGGCCCAATATCCCAAGGCTCTGCAATCAGTTTTGTTTTTTGTAGTGCTGGGTCTTGGTAGACCGCTTGAAAGAAACCACTATAAATATCAAATTTATCTTTTCGTCGCCCTAAAGTGGCGGCAAGATCAAAGCGAAATCCATCGATGTGGTATGTCTCTACCCAGTGACGTAGTGAGTCGAGAACGGATCGCAATGCAGGGGGATGGGTGAGATCGACGGTGTTCCCGCAACCGGTAAAATTGGCATATTGTCCCGGTGATGTCTGGTAATAGAACTGTGGGTCGAGTGCTTTATAATGCAGAAGTTCCCCACCATCGCCGCCTTCGGCTGTGTGGTTGTATACCACATCGAGAATGACTTCTATATCATGGCGATGCAGCTCTCTGACCATCGTTTTTAGCTCTACGACAGGGTCATTAACGGCAAAGCGTTTATCTGGTGCAAAAAAGCAAACGGGGTTATAACCCCAGTAGTTGGTTAGCCCTTTATCAATAAGGTGTTGTTCATCTTTTTTTGTTGTAATCGGGAGTAGTTGAATTGTCGTGATGCCAGTGCGTTTAAAGTGATCGATAACGGCAGGGTGACATAAACCGAGATAAGTACCTCTTAGTTCTTCAGGTACGTCGGGGTGGCATTGGGTAAAGCCTTTTACGTGGGTTTCACATAATACTGTTGATTGATTTTCATTGGCTGGTGCGGATGCGCCTTGCCAATCAAAGTTGTGGTCGACAACGAGGTTAATATCGATATTTGGATGTAATGGGTGGGCAGTCAGTGCGTCGGCATAGGGGTCGATAAGCCAACGTTTTTCCCCAAGATGAAATTGGCAATAGGCATACCGTGAGCCAGCGACAACATTGTCTATTTGGAGAGCGTAGGTATGCCGACGATGATGCAGAAGGGGGAAATAGGTCTCTTCTCCTTCCCTGTTAAAGAGGACCAAATGAAGATGTTTTGCATTAACGGCATGAATCGCGAAGTTGCAGCCTTTTGGGGTGAGAGTTGCGCCAAGCTTATCTGTTTTACCTGGTTTTATTTGCCACTCCATAAACGTCCTTATAATGTGAAATAAGCAGTAGTGACTGCTTTGAATCAAGTGGTGTAGCCACTTTTACATGCTCTTTGGTGCATATCAAGCAAAACTGACTGAAAAATAGCGTCGTACGGAAGTGGATGAGAGTCATATAGCGGCCAGTGTTAGTCATTTCTTATTTAATCTAAAAAAAACAGCCGGTATCAAACCGGCTGCTGAGAGAAGATCTAGGTGATGTTTACCACCATGCTTCTACTTGGACTCCCGCCATTGTCTCTGCTTTATCTTTAACAGAGTCACCGCTATAGTTGGTAACAAAAGCGCGAATAGAAGGACGTGCCCAGAAGTTATCGCCCGCAGTCCACTGCTGTGCCAGTGTTACTTTGGTTATATCGTTACTGTCACCGTTGACTTTTTCGTTAGCGTGCCCTAGTTCAACAACGGTACTCATCGTATTGCTCCATTTATACGATGGGCGAACGACGAGGTTGTAGAATTCTGTCTTACCTGTGCTCATCCATGCAGTGTTGGCCACTTCATCGACATCTTTTTCACCATAAATAAATGAGTAACCGAGATTCCACTTTTCTTGCTCAACTACGCCCCAGTTAATGACACGCCAGCCGTCGCCTTTTAGTGCTGCTAGGCCTTCACCTGCGTGGTTATCAAAGCCACCTACGGCTAAACCATCAGAGCCGTATTGGAAGATTAATTTGTTAAATCCAGCAGCGTGGCCTTGCGTATGCTCTAGTGTTAGCAAGACGCCGTCATTGTCGCTAAGGTTTGGATTAGGCACCGCTGCTTTTTGATCATCTGACAGTGACGCTGTTCCATAAATAAAACCAAGTTCCAAGCTGCCATCTTTGTTTGTTTCAATACCGCTAAGACGAGCGTCAATTTTGTGGGCTCGACGCCAGTCATCACCGTGGATGCCGCCTGGGTAGTTACCCGCCATATCCCCGTCTTCATCAGTAACACCACTTTGCCAGTCTTCCGCGGACATGGTCCATGCCAGTGACAAGTTACCAAAACCAGTATCAACATTTTCAATACCAGCGCCGTACCCTGAATTGTTAAGGTAGTAGAAGTCCAAAATATGGATGTCTTTACGCTGATAGAAGCGCTTACCTGCCCATAGACTGTAATTGCCTTGGTTCGTGGTGACAAACGCTTCACGGAGTGATGTGTTACCACTGTCCCATGGGCCACCGTCACCCACTCGCTGCATTGAGTTACCTTGTTTGTTTACGTTGCCTTCAGGTGTGGCGTAAGCGACAGTGGTTTTTAAGTAAAATGATTTGTCGTCAACGTTATAGACTTCTTTGCCGAGACTAATTTCAGCATAAGTGTCACATTCATCGCCTAAGCGGCCGACAGTGTGGCCAGAGCCGCCATTTCCGTAACAAGCTTGGGCACCGCCGTCTGCGTTGGTTGCAACGCTGGCGCGCATGTAACCGTTAAAATCAACAGCTGATGCGCCTGTTGATACTAGTGCAGCAATTGCAGTTGCCAGAGACAATTTGTTCAGTTTCATTGGTATTACTCCTTAATGGAACATTGTATTTTTATTATTCCGTTTATGTTTTGGTGTTTCTTATACGCTTGTATTTTCAAGCGATTAAATCTATGCGAGAAAAAAGGTAAATATATAAATATCACCGTCTAACAATCTCAAGGTGTATTGTTTGCTAGAACTAACATGGCAGTGGTTACCTCTTCCCGTTTGGACAGGTATATATTGCTCTTGCTCTTGATTAGATAAATCATCCTAAGGGGTGTGAGGATAAGGAGGAGAAGGGAGGAGGAGTGTTTAGGTCACGTTTTGTTCAGCCTGAACATATTATTTGGATGGGAGCTAAACCATGTGATCAAGATCGACCTGACACTAGAATGCAGTACTACAGACAGTGACTTAGCTCATTATTCTTGTCTAGTTTTTAAAGGGAGTAGAAGGGTCTAGTGTGATGCTACATGCAGCACATCCTCTTTAAGTGGTTGTTTTATATGACTTTTATTGAATGAGATCTTGGTCATGTTTTTGATGTTACGGTATGTTTTCTGTGAAAATGCTCTGGGAAAGACGACGCTATTATTAATGATGGTATGGCATAGAATTAAGGGGGGAAATGTAAGCCATGTGTGACGTGTCGTTGTATAGATTAAAATGTTAACGATGAAGATAATTATGTCTATGTTATAATTTAATGCAGAGGTTGTTATGATTGGGTGTTCTTTAGTTACGCGTAATTGAGTTATTAGTTGTGGCTTTACTATGGCGTGAAAATATATATCCAATGGTGCTTGATGTTTGATAATGTCACAAGGTCAATATTAAAGGCTTGTACTGTCAGCGATCGACAGGCTTTTAATGTGACAATAGGTCGATAATTCACCCACGACAAATACCCCGAAGACAGCCTTCAGGGTATTATTGCCAACATAACGTTGTGTTTATTTAACAGCCGATTTCTTTATGTAGTCGTCGACAGGCATTGCCATTTTCGTGGAACAAGTGACAACGGTAAGCGGGGATGCCCACTTTGTAGTTTTGGTCGCTTTCAACTTGTAGTGTGTCCGGACGGCGATAAATCACGTTGGCATCAGCGCCGGGTACCTGAAGGTAGACTTGAGTTTCGTTGCCGAGTTGCTCAACCACTTGTACCGTGCCATCAAGCACCGCGTCACCTTCTTCTGCAGTGACTAAGTGTTCAGGACGAATGCCTAATGACATGCGAGAGCCTTTCTTCACCGTCGAGCCATCGACTGGGATCCAGAAAGTATTGCCATTTGCGAGCTGAACCATGACTCGATTCTCTTCGACACTCTCAATAGAAACACTCATAAAGTTCATTTTTGGAGAGCCGATAAAGCCGGCAACAAAACGATTCTCTGGGTAGTGATACAGCTCTAGCGGTTTACCGACTTGAGAAACGTAACCCCCATCAAGAACGACGATTTTGTTTGCCATGGTCATCGCTTCTACTTGGTCGTGAGTAACGTAGATCATGGTACAACCAAGTTGTTTGTGCAGCTTGGCAATCTCGATGCGCATTTGAACGCGTAGTGCGGCGTCTAAGTTGGATAGGGGCTCATCGAGGAGAAAGACCTTCGGCTGCGCAACAAGCGTACGCCCAATCGCAACACGCTGACGTTGGCCGCCCGAAAGCGCTTTAGGTCGGCGGTCTAAAAGGTGACCGAGTTGTAAAATGTCTGCAGCATGATCAACGCGTTTTTTCGTTTCGGCTTTATCTGCATTCGCCAGTTTCATGCCGAAGGACATGTTGTCGAAAAGGTTGAGGTGCGGATATAGCGCATAGGACTGAAATACCATTCCTACACCGCGCTGCGACGGCGGCACATCATTCATGCGTTTCTCGCCGATATAAAGATCGCCTGACGTAATGTCTTCTAATCCCGCGATACAACGCAGTAGAGTAGATTTACCACAACCTGACGGACCAACGAAAACGACAAATTCGCCTTCGTTAATGTCTAGATCCACATTTTTTGATATCAAGTTGTCGCCGTATGCTTTGCATACATTTCTTAACGTGACACTCGTCATTGTGTCTTCCTTCTTCTTGTGAATATCGCCTGCCTGCATTTTATCAGGCCACAAACAGGTTAAAATACGTGTTAGGTAAGAAAAAGTGGCATACGGATAATATGCCACGGAAAAAGTAAACACCATTTCCCCTTGATGTTTACGCTTCCTTAAATCCAGCAGGGAATTAACAAAAGGTGAAACAACATATCTTACCCCCCTTATTCCTAAGGGACGACGCTATTTTGCTTAAATTACCGCTGCAATGCCTCATCCCTACCTTAGTAAATTTAGGGGTATTTTGGGGGATGAGGTGTCAGGTCAATATATCCAAATGCTTGTGTGGGTATAAAACGGGCTAGAAATAAACGCCTGCACTGGATCACAAAATATGGAAAACCGTGAATGAGATCACCCTAAAGTACCTATGGAGATCACGAATTTTCATTTTTAATAATGGGGCGTAGGGACTGGGATGATGCGGCGGAATGCGATTTTTCAGATGATGTCCCCCAGATACAACGATGCCATTGAGCGCATCAACATTTCATAATCAGGAAGGATATAAAAATGAAGAAAATCCTCAGCACGGTAGCTTTGTGTACCCTTACAGCACTTGGTTCATTATCTGCGCACGCTGCGATTGAAGAAGGTCAGTTGACCATTTGGATCAACGGTGACAAAGGCTATAACGGCCTAGCTGAAGTTGGGAAACGCTTTGAAGAGGATACTGGCGTAAAAGTTCGTGTTGCGCATCCAGATGCTTTGGAAGAGCGCTTTCCACAACTAGCGTCAACGGGTGATGGCCCAGATATTGTCTTTTGGGCTCATGACCGCTTTGGTGGCTATGCACAAGCTGGTTTACTGGCAGAAGTGAACCCTTCAGCAGACTTTAAAGCGCAGTTTACTGATTTTACGTGGGACGCAGTGTCTTATGAAGGCAAATATGTTGGTTACCCTGTTGCTGTCGAAGCACTGTCTCTTATTTATAATAAAGACTTGATCGCCGAGCCACCAGCGAACTGGGAAGACATTGCAGCGTTAGATAAGAAGCTGTCTGCCGAAGGTAAGCGTGCCATCATGTGGAACCTACAAGAACCGTTCTTCACATGGCCAGTACTGGCTGCCGATGGGGGTTATGCCTTTAAGTTTACTGCTGACGGTTATGATGCGAAGGATGTTGGCGTAAATAACGACGGTGCAAAACGCGCGATGGCGTTTGTTAAGGGCATGGTCGATAGTGGTGTAATCTCTGCCGATACTGACTATTCTGTTGCAGAAGGCGGCTTCAATCAAGGTAACGTGGCGATGACCATTAATGGTCCATGGGCATGGAGCAATATTGATGCGGCTGGAATTAACTATGGCGTTACCACGCTACCTAAGTTGAGCGGTAACCCATCTAAGCCTTTCGTTGGTGTATTGACGGCAGGTATTAGTACTGCATCGCCAAACCAAGATCTAGCGATTGAGTTTATTGAAAACTACTTGTTGACCAATGAAGGTTTACGCTCAGTTAATGATGACGTTGCATTGGGCGCGGTAGCATTAAAATCATTCCAAGACGAGCTAGCTGCTGACCCACGCATTGCAGCAACAATGGACAACGCAATGCACGGTGAAATCATGCCGAATATCCCTCAGATGTCTGCCTTCTGGTATGCAGAAAAAGCAGCAATCGGTAACGTCATCACTGGACGCCAGTCCATTGAGGATGCCTTAAACACTGTTGCAGAACGTATGACCAAGTAATTAATTGTTAAGTTGAGGGGGAATTTCCCCCTCGTATTGTTTTAAGATGCACTGTGAGGATCTATGATGCAGTCTTATCAAACCGCTGACGTGGTAGTTGAAGAGGAACGCAAGCCCAAGATGAATAAATCAGCAATGATAAAAGTTGGGTTGTTGTCTCTAGTTGGTACTATCAATGGTTATGCCACGATATTAATGTACGCCCGTGGCGAAACGGCATTCGCTTTATTGACCTTAGTCTTAACGGCGCTAGGTATTTACGTTTTTGCCCGCCAGAAGACCTATGCTCACCGCTATATTTACCCTGGCGTAGCGGGCATGATCCTGTTTATTATCTTCCCTTTGATTTATACCATTGGGCTGGCCTTTACTAACTACAGTGGCAGTAATCAGTTAACATTCGAGCGTGCTCAAAGTGTGTTAATGCAGCGTACATTCCAAAGTGGGGACAGTTATAGCTTTGGCTTATATGAGCAGTCTAACGGCGAATATATTATTGGTGTCGAAACAGCAGAAGGCTGGTTATCAACACCGAGCTATGCGATTAATGCGCTGCCACAAGAAAAGGTAGCACTCACACTAGGCGGCGAACCTATCGGTGATAAAGCCCCGTTGCGTTTAGTCATTCAGAATCGCTCTGCCATCAGTGGACTGACGGTGGAAACCCCTGATGGTACAGACCTTCGCATGTCTGGTTTGCGTAATTTTGCCGGGATTCGTCCGGTTTATTTGCTTGCTGAAGATGGTGAAACACTGTTCGATCAACAAAAAGAGATAACCTTAAAGCCCAACTATGAAATTGGCTTTTATCAGCAGATAGATAACGAAGGCGAGTTTATCGGTGAACCAATTTCTCCCGGCTTTATTGTTGGGATTGGTTTCGGTAACTTCGCACGCATTGTTTCAGATCCGGGTATTCAAGAGCCGTTTTTAAAGATCTTTGTCTGGACGATTATTTTTTCAGGCCTAACGGTTATTTTAACGCTAGCTGTTGGTGTTGTATTGGCCCAAATCATTTCATGGGAAGAGCTAAAAGGGCGTGGTGTTTATCGCGTGTTGTTAATTCTGCCATATGCTGTTCCTGCGTTTATTTCGATTCTTATCTTCAAAGGCCTCTTTAATCAGAGTTTTGGTGAGATCAATGCGGTATTACAAGGACTATTTGGCTTAAGTCCGCGCTGGTTTACCGACCCATTACTGGCTAAAACGATGATAATCATCGTAAATACGTGGCTGGGTTACCCGTATATGATGATCTTAGCGATGGGGTTATTAAAATCGATTCCAGATGATCTATATGAAGCCTCAGCAATGGATGGTGCTGGGCCGATTGATAACTTCTTCCGTATTACAGTGCCGATGCTGATCAAGCCAATGATCCCATTATTGATTGCGAGCTTCGCTTTTAACTTTAATAACTTTGTTTTAATCCAGTTATTAACCAATGGTGCACCTGACATGATTGGTACCAGTGTTCCAGCGGGCCACACCGATTTACTGGTTAGCTATACCTATCGCATCGCCTTTGAAGGCGCGGGTGGGCAAGACTTTGGTCTTGCAGGCGCCATCGCGACGATCATTTTCTTGTTAGTGGGTGGCTTATCACTGCTTAACCTGAAATTCACCAAACTGGAAGCAGAATAAGGAGTATTCTCATGGCAATGGTTCAACCAGCATCTCTAAAATATCGCGTACTGGCGACACATATCGGTCTGATCTGTTTTCTGTGCATTATTATGTTTCCTTTGCTGATGGTCGTGGCTATCTCGTTCCGAGAAGGTAACTACGCCACTGGCTCGATTATTCCAACCAATCCATCTTTGGATCACTGGAAGTTGGCGCTAGGCATTCCAATTGAGCATGCTGATGGGTCGATGACACCGCCACCATTCCCTGTTTTATTGTGGCTGTGGAATTCGGTCAAAGTGGCAGGGTTAACGGCGATAGGGATCGTTGCATTATCAACGACTTGTGCCTACGCATTTGCGCGAATGAAGTTTGCAGGCAAAGGCCTCATTCTGAAGTCGATGTTGATTTTTCAAATGTTCCCTGCGGTATTGGCGCTGGTGGCGCTCTATGCTCTGTTCGATCGTTTAGGGGCTTACGTGCCGTTCTTGGGGCTAAATACCCACGGGGGCGTTGTCTTTGCCTATATGGGCGGCATTGCCTTGCACGTTTGGACAATTAAGGGCTACTTTGAGTCAATTGACTTCTCATTGGAGGAAGCAGCAGCATTGGATGGGGCTACGCCTTGGCAAGCCTTCCGCTTAGTTTTGTTGCCACTATCAGTACCGATTTTGGCGGTCGTTTTTATCCTTTCATTTATCGCCGCTGTCACCGAGGTTCCGGTCGCTTCGCTCTTGCTTCGAGACGTTGACTCATATACATTGGCTGTAGGTATGCAGCAGTACCTTTATCCGCAAAATTATTTGTGGGGAGACTTTGCTGCGGCTGCTGTGCTATCAGCACTACCGATTACCATTGTGTTCTTATTGGCACAAAAATTCTTGGTAGGTGGTTTGACCGCCGGTGGCGTTAAAGGATAATTATAAAAATGGGGCGGCTTTTTCACTTAGGGTCAGCCTCAACTTCTGAGCTAACGTGCTGTAGAAAGGTTTGGCCGCCGACACTACTGCATTAACTCGTTTATTGGCGTTACTGCATAGCTGGACCTGTCCTTGCAGGTTATTGTAACCACCCCGGTCTGAACAGCCGGGGTTTTTATCATTGCTGTTTCTTGCGACTACGCCGAAACAACACAGTTCCTGCCTTTCTTTTTTGCTTTGTAAAGCGCATTGTCCGCTGCCTTCATTGCCTCTTGTGGGTTAGCGTGGCCTTTGCCATCGGTAACGCCAATACTGATCGTGACATTAACGGCATTACGTTTTACCGCTTGTTGCCGCATTTTCTTCCCTTGCTTACGATTATCAGGGCGCTTTTTATTGTCTCGTAAAATCAGTGGATAGTTAGCGATACGCTCTCTCAACTCTTCCAAATGTTCGATGATTTGTTGGGTGTTTCTATTTTTGAACAGTACAGTGAACTCCTCGCCACCATAACGGTAAACTTGAGCTCCGCCATTTGTTAGCGTCATTTGCTTGGCAACCAGCCTTAACACATCATCACCAGTGTCGTGACCATGGGTATCGTTAAACTTTTTGAAGTGGTCAATATCCAGCATCGCGATGGTGTACTTGCGGCTGAGGTGCTTCATTTCGTCTTCCAGTGCGCGACGCCCGAGGATCCCCGTCAACTGATCGATAAAGGCGAGCTCATGACTGCTGCTAATAATATTAGCAATCAACAAAATGGCAGCCACACTATAGAAAGTAGAGGATATGAAAGGGTAATCGAAGAGCAAAAATGTTGATGTGGAGAACATTAAGCAAATGAAGATAACTTGATCTGAACCTTTGTTACGTCGAATGATAATTAGTGCCACTAAGCAAATGATGAGAATGCTTAATACCAGCAATAAAATGGGTAGTGGGGATTTATTGGGCAAGTAATATAGGTAGCCCTGCCATAGTTCGTTACTGTAAGGGATGAGCTCATCGAGCACACGATTCGCAGCCAGCAACTGTACAATCGTCCAGAGAAAGTAAATGATTCCTTGTTGGGAGAATGGTCGCCGCTGCGGTAAAATTAGTAGTGCGCTTAAGTTGAGTGGCAACAATGCAGCCATCATGGCAAAAATTAAACGATTATTACCAATAAAGAGCGGGTCTTGCAGTTGATTTTGAATAACCCAATAACTGAGTAGCATTAAAAATGCAGCTTGCGCTGTACGCCCTTGATTAAAAGGGTGAGCAAGGGCTATCGTTAACACGAAGCCAGCATAGGGTAAAAAAACCACCAAATCTAGATAATCGCTAGAGGCGGTGATGAGCTCTTCAAGATTGAAGATAAGATAACCGACAGCAATAAGCGGAAAGAAAATCCGGAAAACAGGCGTCGCGATGATTTTAATTGGTGATAATGTCATCAATGAGTTCGTTTGTGATAATGCATAAATATAACAATCAGATACTGATGTCATGATATAGACATTTCAAACGACAGAGAATGAATAATGTTAATTAACAATAAAAAGTGAGATGCTTGTTTGCTGGTTAATTAAGCAATACGGTTAAGGAATGTTAATAACTGTACAAAAATAAAAAAAGCCACCGTCAGTGGCTTTTTTAAGTGAGTAAACAATTTTATCGCTACTCTGCGCTATCGCTATCAATAGTAATGACGTCAGGGTATGTTTTGGTGGTTTTTGCAACGATGCTGCGTGTGGCATGTTTAATTTCTGCCAATTGCACTTCGATATGGTCACCTAATTGATATTCGCGTTGTTTGTCGATATTAATGACACCTTGCTCACCAATACATTCGATACGCTGTTTGTTGCTCATGATAAGTGGTGCGGGAACAAACGCTGATGCACCATTCTCAAGTAGACGGATACGCATACCTGCGCGATTAATATCAAAGATTTCAGCGGTGAATTTTGTTTCTTTCTCTAGATGCTCTTGTAACAACTGCACATATAGCCAATCACCGACACCGCGCTCTGCCATGCGGTGTACGCGGCGGTGCAATGCCATCTCTTCTCCAACGGTGTCATCTGGCTGTTGAACAGGCTCTGTGCCAGTGATGACCGCTTTCAGCATTCGGTGGTTTATCATATCGCCGTATTTACGGATAGGTGATGTCCACGTCGCGTAAACATCAAGGCCCATCGCATAATGAGGGAGTGGTGTATTACCGACTTCACTGTACGCTTGGTATTTACGTATACGGTTGTCTAGATAAGGTGTTTCTTGGTCATTTAACCAACGACGTAGGGCACTGAAGCCTTCAAGCGTTTTGAGCTGATCAGCGTCAAATGGTGCATCATGTTCATTGAGAAGCGCGATAATATCGGCCATTTTGTCATTATTTAGCCCTGCATGGCTGTTAAACACCCCTTTGTTGAACGCGCTAGCTAGGACACGACCCGCACAGATATTTGAGGTGATCATTGCCTCTTCGACCATGCGATTGGCGGTACGACGCGGTTCAATGTGAATGGCAACAACATCGTTTTCTTTACTTAGTTCGAAACGATAGTCGGGGCGATCTGGAAAAATTACCGCATTTTGGCTACGCCAATTGGTACGTGCATTAGCAAAGGCATGCAGCGTTGCAATTTGTTCTGCAATGGTAGCGTTAGGTTGCCAGGCGTCACATTGTCCATTTTCTAAGTAATCAGAAACATGATCATAAGCTAAGCGGGCTTGGGACTTAATCCATGCCGCAAAGAAGCGGATGGTGTCTTTTATCGTACCATCGGCAGCAATGTGCATTTCGCAGCACAAAGCAGGGCGTTGTTCATCTTGCTTTAGCGAACACAGTTCATCACTGAGTTCGCGCGGTAGCATTGGGATATTTCGACCCGGGAGGTAAACCGTGAAGCCTCGTTTGCGGGCTTCATCATCCATACTGTCACCAACCTCGATATAAGAGGTTGGGTCTGCAATGGCGACGGTAACTTTAAAGCTGCCATCATCGTTTTTAACAGCATATAGCGCGTCATCCATATCTTTGGTCGATTCGCCATCAATGGTAACGAACGGTAGGGCGGTCAAGTCTTCTCGCTCAAGTCCTTCGTCTAGCATTGTCCAGTTATCGATGCCTGCGGGTTCTGCATTGGGAAGGTTATGTTGAGCAAGGGTTACCCACCAAGGAGCAATTTTGTCATCATGGTCGGTGATTTTTTCGCTAATCTCACAAAAAAATGTTTTGTTATCCTTTTGCAAAGGATGCTGGGTTAGGTGAGCCACGACCCAGTCGCCTTCTTGCAATGCGTCTGCTGACAACCCCTTTTGAGTTTTTGCTTTTATTGCATCTTTTAGTTGCGGATGATCAGGTACAACGTTTAAGCGTCCTTTAAAGAGCTTAACGCGACCAATAAATCGAGATACTGATGCTTCAATTAAGTTGTCTGGTTCTGCGACTTGACGCTCTTTCTCAGTACGAATCAACGCAGAAACTTTGTCACCGTGCATGACTTTTTTCATATATGACGGTGGGATAAAAATGCTGTCTTTACTATTGTCGACTTCTAAGAAACCAAAACCACGTTCCGTTGCTTTGATGGTTCCTTCTTTTTTAGGCAGCTTTTCTTGAATATCTTTCTTAAGTTGGGCTAGTAGGGGGTTATCTTGAAACATCGTATCCAGATCTCAGGTTAATAACCTTGATACTATACGGGCTAGACGGGGTAAAACCAAGTGTTGAGCCAGATCTGACCTGAAAAGATCGAACCTGAAAACAGTATAGGCCAGTTGCTATATTGTCGATTGATGCTGCATCCAACCTATCAGGCTTGGTAATCTTGACCTATCATGAAGAAGGTGCAGATGGGCTTAAAGTCAGTTAAATCTGACATTGGTGCTCGAAAAAGTCATTTTTTGAGCTGTTATTACGATTATTTAAGTAAAAATGTGATGAGGTTCATTTTTTTCTAGTATTTGTGAAAGTTATGACGTAGAATCCGCGCCTCATTTGTCGAGGCCCATAGCTGCGGTTGCTGTTGCAGAACCTTTGAGCTTAAGGGGTCTCTATTTTTTAGTCGATTATTTATTGGGATCCCAATGCAAGAATCTGTCACAGAATTTCGCCAGTTAGATCTGGCCGACACCCTATTATCTGCACTTGACGCGATGGGCTTTACAGCTCCAACGCCAATTCAGGCTGCTTCTATTCCCCTGCTTTTAAAAGGTACTGATGCTTTAGGTAAAGCACAAACAGGTACTGGTAAAACAGCGGCTTTCTCTCTTCCTTTACTTAATAAGTTAGATCTAAACCAACATAAGCCTCAAGCAATTGTTATGGCACCGACTCGCGAGCTAGCGATTCAGGTAGCTGCAGAGGTGAAAACGTTAGGTCAAAATATTAAGGGCCTGAAGGTATTAGAAATTTATGGTGGTGCATCGATCGTTGATCAAATGCGCGCACTTAAAACTGGTGCTCACATCGTTGTTGGTACACCAGGTCGTGTAAAAGATCTGATTACACGCGATCGTTTGCATCTTGATGAAGTCCACACTTTCGTTCTTGATGAAGCAGACGAAATGTTAAAAATGGGCTTTGTTGATGATGTTACTTGGATCATGGAACAAGCACCATCTAGCGCTCAGCGTGTACTATTCTCTGCAACCATGCCACCAATGGTTAAGCAGATTGTTGATCGTTTCTTGCGTGATCCTGCGCGTATTGACGTTGCGGGTGAAAACCGCACTGTTGCAAAAGTAGAGCAACAGTTTTGGGTTGTTAAAGGCGTAGAGAAAGACGAAGCAATGTCACGTCTTTTAGAAACCGAAGAAACCGATGCTTCTATTGTGTTTGTTCGTACACGTCAAGATACTGAACGCCTAGCTGATTGGTTGTCTGCACGTGGCTTTAAAGCTGCAGCACTGCATGGTGATATCCCACAATCTTTGCGTGAGCGTACTGTTGACCATATCAAACGTGGCGTTATTGACATTTTGGTAGCAACAGACGTTGTTGCTCGTGGTCTTGATGTGGCACGTATTACACACGTATTTAACTATGACATTCCTTTTGATGTCGAATCGTATATTCACCGTATTGGCCGTACAGGTCGTGCCGGCCGTACTGGTAAAGCGATTCTGTTAGTTCGTACTAACCAAATTCGTATGCTGCGTACAATTGAACATGTGACTAAGTCTCGCATGGAAGAGATTCAGCTACCACTACGTGACGCGGTTGCTGCTGCACGTCTTACACGCTTGGGTGAAGATTTGTCTTCAGACAAAGAAATGCCAGCGCTAGACAAATTTGTTGAGTTGGTCGAATCACTACAATCCACCATCGATGTAGATGCAGCAACATTGGCAGCCATGCTGCTTAAGCGTCAGCAAGGTAACCGTCCGTTATTCTATAACGGTCCAGACCCAATGATTGCAGCACTTGAGCGTGAGAAGCAACGTCGTCAAAACCGTGGTGAGCGTGGCGAACGTGGTGAGCGCGGTGGTGAACGCCGTGAGCGTCGTCAATTTAATGCAGCTGATTGGGATACTTATCAGCTACAAGTTGGACGTGAGCAAGGTGTTCAAGTTAAAGACATCGTTGGTGCGATCGCTAACGAACTTGGTCTAACCAAAGACAGCATTGGTGCGATTAAACTAGCGCCAGAACACACATATGTTCAGTTACCGAAGAAGATGAGCCAAGAAGTGGCGACTCAACTTAAGAAACTGCGCATTCGCCAGAACCAAGCAAATGCTGTTGTGGTTGAAGGTGAAGTGATGAACGAGCAACGTCGTGGTGGTCCACGTGGTGATCGTGGTGGTTTCCGTGGTAACCGTGAAGGTGGCCGTGGTCGTCGCGAAGGCGAGCGTCGTTTTGATCGTAACCGTGGTGGTGATCATCGTGGAAGCCATCGTGGTGAGCGTAGCCATACTGGCGGTGAACGCCGTCGTCGCCCTGCTAGCGACCAATAATTTGTGAGATTAACGCATTTTATAAAAACCTCGGCCTAGCCGAGGTTTTTTTTATGTAACAAGAGTGAATAACCAGTCTCTAGGTGCAATGTCTCTCGAAGCCGTGAACAGGGTATTTTCAACACTGACAAAATCCGTTATAGCTAAGCTTCATATTATTAAACGAAATAGGTCGACAGTGTGCTTCCTTTTCGAGCACAGAATCGAGTAAATATTGTAGTATGCTTCAAATTACGCTTAACCCATTGATTAGCTTAATGCGTTCGCCTGTTGGTAGAGTGGTCCTGTTCTCATTTATGGCTTGTCTGTTATTGTTGGGATCGATTATTGTACTTTTCGTGTTGTCTCCTTTTCCCTCGCGATATGCTCTCTTTTTATTCGTACCTTTATATGGGGTATTTATTTGTTACCAACGCATACATCAAGCATTACGTGATTTTTATGATTTAAAACAACATATAGAGCGAGTTGACTTAGAAAATAGAAGCCTACGGGCACTGTGTAATAGCACGTCAGACTTCAACTGGATTAAAGATACCCAAGGTCGTTTTCTTTTTGCGAATAACGCATTTGCAGGAATTCATCGCCGTTCAGCGGATACGTTATTAGGTGAAACCGATTTTGACCTTTATCCGGCTGATGTTGCTCAGCGTTACGTGGCTGAGGATGAAACGATACTCTCTAATGGCAAGAAGCATGTAGCAGAGCTGCGCACCGATTATTTAAGCCCATATTGCGACTGGGTTGAAGTAACGAAAGTCCCCATTGTTGATGAAACAGACAGTATTGTTGGTATGGTGGGAGTTGCTCGTGATGTGTCGTTACGTAAAACCGCAACCCAAAAATTAGAGTTTCACACCTATTTTGATGAGTTAACTCGCTTACCCAATCGTCATTCCTTAGAAAAGGAGCTAAATGCTGCGATTAGCGTTCACCAAGCGGGTGAGTTATTGGCTGTATGTTTTCTGGATTTAGATAAGTTTAAACTGGTTAACGATTCGCTGGGGCAGATTGCTGGTGATCAAGCGTTAATGATGATGGCGCAAGTGCTGCGCCAATCCGTCGGTGAAAAAGGGGTGGTTTACCGCTTAAGTGGTGATGAATTTGTGGTTGTTTATCGTAAGCTAAAAGGTGTCGCCGAGCTCAATCAACAGGTGAAGCAGTTGCTAGAGGCATCGAATCAGACATGCACAATATCGAGATTTGAATTCAATCTCTCTGCATCTATGGGCGTGAGCTTTTACCCAGATCATGGTGATGATTGTTGGGATCTGATCCGTGCGGCTGACATCGCGATGTACCAAGCAAAGCAAGCTGGTCGAAAACGGTACCATTTTTTCAGTGAAGAGTACGCAGAGCTTGCATTTGAACAGCTGTGCTTAGAGAAACGTTTGAGAAATGCGTTAAAGAGTGGAGAATTCTTTTTACGTTATCAGCCTATTGTGGAAGTTCATTCTGGAGAGATGACTGCAATGGAAGCGCTTGTTCGCTGGGACGAACCCGAGAAAGGGGAACAATTACCCGCGACGTTTATTCCTTTTGCCGAGCAGACCGGATTAATTACAGATATTGGAGATTGGGTGTTAGAAGCCGCAATACAGCAACAAGCTGAGTGGCATAAGCAAGGTTTTGAGTTAGTCCCTGTTTCGGTGAATGTTTCAAGTTTACAGTTCTTTCAACCTGACTTTGTGTCACGCTTGGCGCAGCTTCTCTCTAGCTACGATGTTGATGGGCGGTGGATCGAATTAGAGTTGACAGAAACAATATTGATGAAGCACGAAGAGCGGTTGTTAACCACGTTAAACCGCATTCGGAGCCTTGGCGTAGCGTTGAGCATTGATGATTTTGGCACTGGGTATTCAAGCCTTTCTTATCTATCAGCATATCCTATTAATAAGTTGAAAATTGATCGCGCTTTTATCGACATGATAGATCAGCGGCCTGAGAAAGTGACAATAACAAAAACGATCATTGAGTTAGGAAGAAGTTTAAATTTGACGGTGGTAGCCGAAGGTGTTGAGCGAAGCCAAGAAAACGAGGCGGTGATGCACCTTGGTTGTGATCAGGTCCAAGGATTTTTCTACTCTCGTCCATGCTTGGTACATGAATTAGTTGAATGGCAGAGGGAGCTTGCTATTGCTTGATTTTTGGTACATAAATGGCAGAAAGCACAGTAGTATTAATGTGAGCTAATATACTGAGTAACTGATGCAGGCGATGAGCAGGGAGCGGAGATGGCCTCAACGATACAGATGGATGCTGATTTTCAACGGTTAAAAACAGCGTTACAGTTTAATCAGCAGCGTGAGTGGGAAGTGAATGAGCGCTTAACGATGCAGGTAAACGCCCTTGAACAACATCAGAAATCTGCTTTTGTATCATCTTTTAACCAAGATTTAGCCGGACAAGCCACCGTCGAGACACTGTTTACTCTACCGGAGTACTGGATTAATGAAGATGTTGTTGGTCGCCGTTCGTTAACGATAGATGCTGATATCACTTTAAGCAAAGGGCCAATATGTTGTGGTTTAATGAAGGTGTCGGTGAGTTTTTGGCGTTCAAAAGGACACTGGTACTGTGCAATAGATTTTAATCTAATCGCTGTGCTCTCGACGTATCGTAATCAAGGCGTTGGCTCAATGTTAGTAGAGCAAGGGATGGTACATTATGTTAATCCGCTCATCATTAGTTGCTTTACTCAAATTACACACTCTAATACAAAGTTAGACGTGGTTTTTTCAGCAGATTATCTTAACCAGGCAAGTAAAAAACTGGGCCAGTTAGCTTTCGACTACTTAGAAGCGATAGACATTGAATTGTCTGCACGTAGCTTTCTTGTTGATCTAAATAAAGAATTCTCCTAACTTATACAGTGTGCATCACGCTTATTCTTATACTGCTCACATCATTAGCGGTGGAATGTTAGGTATACTTAGCGCTCATAACACGAAGCGGTGAAAGGTATAAGGATATGATACGGGCTTTTTGGCTTATTACGTTAATGATCGCGTTTAATACACAGAGTGCTTCTCTCCAAGTCTATGTGGCCTCTTCGATGTACAAGCCCGTTAAACAGGTGCTTGAACAGATGAATATCGATGCCGTGTTAATACAAGGGTCTTCTGCACAACTGGCCCGGCAGATCAATCAGGGAGCGCCGGCTGACCTGTATATTTCAGCGCATCCCACATGGGCGGAAAGTGTACAACAACGTTACGACTTACCACCCCAGCCACCATTTGTTAGTAATCAGCTTGTCGTTATTGGTGGTAAGGCGCTATCGTTACATTTTGCGCAAATGTCATTGTTAGAGCTGTTATCTGGTGAAGGAGGAACGCTGGCAATTGGGGACCCATCTCATGTTCCAGCTGGTATGTATACGATGGAGGCGGTCGAAGCGTTGAACATTGCTGATCGTGGGCAGTGGATACCTGCGCGACATGTTCAGCATGCATTACGGTTTGTCGAGATCGGTAGCGTTCCGTTGGGCGTGGTATTTAAGACAGATGCCGTTCATTCTGATCGGGTGAATATTTTGCAAGTTATACCGGCGCAATACCATTCGCCAATTGTCTACATGTCGGTCGCATTAACCGAGTTAGGTCAACAGTTACAAACAGCGTTGAATCAAGACACGTCGCGACAAATATTGAATGGCTATGGATTCACGCCATTATGATATTGTCGCCATTTGAAATTAATGCCATCTATTTAAGCCTTAAGGTTTCAGCTGCCGCAATTATTGGCAGTTTTCCCATTGCGCTATTGCTTGCCTGGGTATTGGCACGTTATCAGTTTCGTGGCAAGTCGGTATTGAATAGTGTTATTCACTTGCCTCTGGTTGTTCCTCCGGTGGTTATTGGCTATCTGCTGTTAGTGACGATGGGGCAACAAGGTGCAATCGGACGTTGGCTATATATGTGGTTTGGCATGACATTCAGTTTCAACTGGAAGGGAGCTGCCTTAGCGTCAGCGGTGGTCTCATTGCCTTTAATGGTAAGGGCATTACGTAGTGGGTTTGAATCAGTCGATGCCAAGTTAGAGGTTGCGGCGCAAACCTTAGGGGCTAAGCCGTGGCGTGTTTTTGTCACCATTACCTTGCCGCTCTGTTACCCCGCCATTATTTCGGCTGTTATTTTGGGCTTTTCGCGTGCATTGGGGGAGTTTGGTGCCACCATCACTTTTGTCGCGAGTATTCCGGGACAAACTCAAACTATTCCTTTAGCGATATATCAGTATTTAGAAGTACCTGGTAGCGAGTGGGAGGCGCTGCGATTGTGTGTGGTTTCAGTATTATTCGCATATTTAGCGGTGGCACTGTCTGAGTATTTTCAGCGAATTCAGGAGAAGCGACCGTAATGATCAAAGTTGAGACCACTTTTCATCGTCGAACGCATTTTGAGTTTAATGTTGAAATCCCGAGTGTTGGGATTACGGCGGTATTTGGTCCCTCTGGCGCAGGGAAAACCACCTTTATCAATTTAATTGCGGGCATAGAAACACCGGATGAGGGACGTATCACCGTTAATGGCACCGTGTACTTTGATAAACAGTGTCAGCATAACGTGCCAATATACCGCCGTCGTGTAGGGTATGTTTTCCAAGATGACCGCTTGTTTCCCCACCTATCTGTTAAAGAGAATTTGTTGTACTCGCAGCAAGCGGCTAACCACCATCAATATGATGCGATTGTTACATTACTAGACCTTAATGGATTACTCAGCCACTATCCGCCACAACTCTCGGGCGGAGAGAAAAAGAGAGTAGCGATAGCGCGTGCCCTATTACATTCTCCAGAGGTACTGCTGTTAGATGAGCCGATGTCAGGACTTGATACGCGCCGAAAAGCTGAATTAATTCGTTATTTGATTAAGTTGGCGAACTTTCAGCAAGTGCCAATTGTTTTTGTTTCTCATCATTTGGATGAGATTTTCCAACTGGCCGACCATATGATACTGATTGATAATGGTAAGTGTATCAACTATGGGGCACTGAGTGATGTATGGTCAGGCAAAGAAATAAGGCCTTTTATAAATGAAACGGTATTAAGTTCTTTATTATTGGGCACGGTTGTGGCTTATCACGATAAATACCCAATGACAGCTATTAAAATGGCAGATGGTCAATTATTATGGGTAAATAATCTGGGCTATGCTTTAGGGGATGCGGTAAAGGTGAATATTATTGCCGGAGATATAGCCATTGCCAAAGCGCCGATTAAGTCGAGTATTCGCAATAGCCTAAAGGTTGTGCTGCAAGGTGTAGACAAAGAGTCCCACCAACATCTCGTTACCCTTGAGTTAGCAATTGATGGTGCGATACTGCTTTGCAACATCACCGAATGGGCGTTTGACGAGCTGAATCTTAAGATTGGTGATCGCTGCTATGCGTTGATTAAGGGGCTCAAGATACTGGCATTCAACTGTAAATAAACGTATTTAGGCAAAGGTGTCGTGATATTGACCCTTTTGGGACTGAGGCGTGAATATTTGCATCACCCGGCACAATATTTTCTAGACAATATGTAGAAGCTCTATTATTATTTGTCTATTACTACCTTTCTAAGTAGTAAATCACTTTGTGTGAAGCCTTATCAAGTAGAGCTTCATCGCTATCGTACCTTATGTACAATTTATATTCTTACAGTGGAATGCCCAAGCGGGTAAATCGATCAATGAATGAATTTGAAAAAGCGGAAAAAGCGCTAGCAGCGGCTTTAAATCAAGTAGCGACAGGTTCAACTGAGCAAAGAACAGATTATCGCAGCGTACTTATTGATTTTGCTGATGAGGTACCTGGGCGGCAAAAAGCAGTAATTAAGCGTATGCCGTTAGAGAAGGTAAATAATCTAATAGCGGTATTAAATGAGTTTAAAGAAGACTCTCGCCAACAGCGCATCGCAGAGATTAGTGAAATGTTAGCACGAGACGGAATTGATCCAAACGATTTGTAATTGTGGATCACTACCTATAATACTCAAATATTAAGACAAACCATCTTAGCCTTTAGCTGAGATGGTTTGTCTCGTTGTCTATGACCTATGTCGTCGGTTCGCCCAATTCGGCTTCTAAATGGTGGAACACTAAACTTACGTGTTCAAAACTGGCTACAGTATTGTTATTCCCATCTCGAATTTCATAAACGGGTCGACTCTTCTTTCCATCTTGATGTATCGTACGTCTTTCAAAGACTGAAAAACCGTATTTTTCCTTTATCAGCACCTCAAAATCCATATAACCTCCTTTTATATCTATTAAAGATAAGCTTATGCGAGTTCCCTTCGTTAGTTTGCTATCTAGATCAGATACTGACAAAAAAAGACCACACTTCGTTTGAAGTGTGACCAACTTAAAGTAAAGATAATGTTTTCAGTGTGCTACAGGTGTCTATTATAGATCACTTATCCACGCACAGTGTTTGTCGGTAGGAATAAAAGTCCACGCGATAAAACGACTGATTTTGTTTCCTTGCTGCATTTCACAGATGCGGTATTGGGTCGCCCCCATAGCGTTGATCTGCTTCTTTAATGGTCGCAAATTATCAGACTTTGAAATCAGGCTAGTAAACCACAATACGTTTTCTTTGAACTCTTTGCTCTCTTTAATCATATCGGAAACGAATCGTTGCTCTCCACCTTGGCACCACAGCTCATTTGCATTACCACCAAAGTTAAGCCCGTGCTTGGCTTGGCCACTTTGTCCTCGTTTAGCTTGGTTGCTATTTAGGTTATTCCGTTTTCGTTGCGTGCCTTGTTGAGCCTCTTTGGCTGAACGGTGAAATGGCGGGTTGCACATGGTAAAGAGGATACGCTGTTTTTTATTGATAACCCCTGAAAAAAAGTGATTAGCATTGCTTTGCTCGATCAGTCGAATGGCGTGTTGTAAGCCATTATTAACAATAATATTGTTAGCAGCACTGATAGAGACTGCTTGAATATCTGAGGCAATAAACTGCCAACCGTACTCTTTATTGCCGAGCAGGGGGTAGATACAGTTTGCACCAGTACCAATGTCGAGGCCTACCACACTTTCACCTTGTGGTATCACTCCTTTATTACTCTTTGCCAATAGGTCGGCTAAATAATGGATGTATTCAGCGCGACCAGGGATCGGCGGGCAGAGGTTTCCATCAGGGATTGCCCAAAATTTAATATTATAGTGGTATGCAAGCAAGGCGCTATTGAGTGCAAGCACGGCCTTAGGTTCTGCAAATGGAATCGTGCTTCTGCCTGTTGGTGACTTGGTTACCCACCTTTTTAGTTCTGGGTTAACTTTCACTAAGGCATCGAAATTATAGCCATTTTGATGCTTACTTCGTTTATGCAAGTTACTTTTTTGTTTAGAGACGTTCACTTTACCACACTAGATTTTGGAGATAGGGGAGTCATATCGTCAATACTACGTTGAGGGTATGTCTCCAGTAATGAGCCACTTATTGCTGGAGATATTATAATTCAAAGCAGGACAAACGAGGAATGAGTTTGTCACGTTAAGATGCTAAAAAGTACGGCGCATAAGCCTCGTATCTACAATGTTGGGTATGTTGTTGTTCTAACTAGCATGAAATGGAAAGACATTTGGGATTCAGCTTTAGCATGTTATTGTGACCTCATGATCCTTTAGTAAAGAAAGACATGATACGTTTAGCGAATGAAAGCGATGCAGAAAAGATTAACGAGATATATAACTATTATGTTACTCATACTGCTATCACCTTTGATATCACCCCGTGGTCACTAAGCCATCGTCAGCAATGGTTGAAAGAATTTAACCATGATGCATCACCTTACAAACTGTTTGTGTATGAAAGTGAAGGCTTGGTGGTTGGCTTTGCCTATTATCATCGCTTTCGCGAGAAACTGGCCTATGCCTCTTCTGCAGAGTTAACCTTATACTTATCACCTGAGCAGAAAGGGACGGGTGTTGGTGGCAAGTTAATGAATAAGTTACTCAACTCTCTTCATGAACATGAATTTAAGAAAGCGTATTCATTGGTGACGTTGCCCAATGCCGCGTCGATAGCACTGCATAAAAAGTATGCATTTAATCAAGTTGGCAAATTGACCGATGTTGGTTATAAGTTTGATCGCTACCATAGCGTATTGATTTTTGAGAGAACACTAAAGTTTGAACACCAATAAATGTAAAATAGGTCTGCTATCACGAGGTAATGTCATTAAATGTTTTCAAAACAAGATTTAGTTGAACTCGCCAACTCCGTCATTCCCTTCGGTAAGTATAAAGGCCGGTATTTGGTGGATGTGCCAGAAGAGTACTTACTTTGGTTCGAACGCAAAGGCTTTCCTGACAACCAGCTCGGAATAAAAATGGCTTTCATGTTAGAACTTAAACGGCAAGGGGCCGAGCAAGTATTACAGCCATTGGTTAGACGTGTTTAGGTTGAAACAGTGTTCAACATGTCGCTTGAGCCGTCATTGTCGTCTATATTAATGACAGACTAACTAAATGGTAAGGGCTGGCCGTGAACGAAAATGGAGCGGTGTTGCAAGAAAGAGAGTTTTCACTGTCTCGTTTAGAGACTGATAAAGGGGTATTTCGGGCCGAAGGTTATGCCATACTCGATGGGATCAGCGTTACCCATATACGTTATGCTGAGTTGTGGAAGTTGGGCCCAGATGGCTGGGTTGAAATTGAATTATCTGAACAGCAAGAAGAGGTCGTGGCAGAGAGTATATTTGACGACGTCGCTACCGCGATCCTCCAAAGTGGAGAACTACTGTTGTAGTTAGTTACTCTCTTAGTGAGTGATACTGCTTTTCAGTCGTTTCTCCGCGGCATAAAACTGCAACGCCTGCAGGAAATTTTTCTCTCTAATCGGCTTAGTAATAACATAGTTAGCACCAGCAGTTAAGAATTCATCCTTAATCTCATTAAATGCATCAGCAGTGCAAGCATAGATAGGCGTTTTAATGCCAAGATTGTCACGCATCTGTTTTGTCGTATCGATGCCGCTGAGCTTCGGCATATGGTTATCCATAAGGATTAAATCGTAGTCGTTTTGTTGTACGCTTTTTAGTGCATCATAGCCGTTATCTACCCATGTCGTGTTGAAATTAAATTTCTGGCAAAATGCTTTAGCGACATACGCATTGGTTTTATTATCCTCGACGATTAGCACGTTAAGTTGCTCTGTTATAGGATTTATAGTCGGCAAGGGAATGCTTTTATTCATCTTCAGTTCGTCAGGAAACGCTGCGCTGTGTGTTTTAGGAATACGCACCGTGAAACAAGAACCGACACTAACAGTGCTTTCAACGTTAATTTTGCCATCTAAAAGTTGGACTAGGTTTTTAACGATCGATAAACCAAGCCCATTACCATCGTATTCGCGTGTGGTGTATGCCTCTGCTTGGGTAAACGGTTGATACAGCGTTTCCAAATTCGATTTGTCGATACCAATCCCGGTGTCAGTGACACTGAACTCTAGGATATCTTCTTTCTGTATCACTGACAGTGTGATACTGCCTTGATGAGTAAATTTTACAGCGTTACTCATTAAATTAAATAGCACCTGAATCAATCGGGCTCTATCTGTTATGCAATATGCCCCTTGGTCGATGTCTAATTTAACAATTAGGTCGAGATTTTTATTTTTGCATAAAGGCTGGTAAACGTGTTGGACATAGTTGATTGTTTCAGTAATCTGAATTTTCTTAAAGAGTAGCTTTAGCTTGCCTTGTTCTATTTGAGAAAAATCAAGAATGTCGTTTAAGACAGTTAAGAGGTGCTCACCGCTTTGGAAAAGCATATCAACCTTTTCAAGATCGTCGGAATGGCTGAGGTTATCTCTTATTGATTGAGACAAGCCCATGATACCATTTAATGGTGTACGAATTTCATGACTCATCCGCGCAAGAAAGTCGGATTTTGCTTTTTCCGATGCTTCAGCTTGAATTTGTGCGAGTCTACTTTGTCGTTCTGCATTAAATAGTGCAGTAACATCTTGTGCTAGGCCAATAATGGCAATAACCTTTCCACTAATGCTTAATGGAGCAAAACTCCATAAATAGGTCGTGCCAAGTAGTGATGTATGTACATTTTCAACACGCGTCCCTTTTATTGCAATGTTCAGGTATGGCGTGATCTGTTTTTTAAACTCTATAAATGTCGCATGATCATGTGATTGCTCTTCCTGGTATTGGAAATGCTGACAGGCCGACTCGTTGATTCGACTAATAGAGAAATCGCAATCCCACACAACCATTGGTGAAGCTGATATTTTGAAAAGGTCGTCAAGAGAGCGTTCTTTTTCGATAATAGCTGACAGTGTTGATTGTAAGGTATCACCAATTATGTTGAACTCAGTAATTGATGAACCTGGGTAAGGGTGAAAGTTGTTTGTATTGTCTTTGGCTGATTCAGTGTAGTTCATTAGCACACCGAGTGAATTCAGAACCTTGGATGTAATGACTTTTTTTGCGAGAAGACCAAGCAGACAAGCACAAATAATGGAAATGATGATTGATTTAAGCAAGTCTAACCGTAAAAATTCTATGTTGCGGTTTGCTTTTAGCGAGACAAGGTGCATGGGAGTAGAAGCCAAAATATCGTATTCGCTAAACACATTGATTAAATGACTACCAATACGTGAGGTTCTCAGCTCGCTTTGCTTTATTGTTCGAATAATCGCATGAACAGGTGAGTCTATCGGTTCAGATGAGCTAATTATTTGATTGTTTATAATTAGCATGACGGCATCAACACCAGTAGATTGTTTAAATTCGCTCATTAAGGGTAAATTATTATTGAGAACGATTGCAATATGCAGGTAAGCGACGACTCGGCCATTGCCCCTATCAATGATTGGTGTTTTCCTCAGTATGAGGTTTTTAATTCCCAATTGCCCAGCAATTTCGTTGTAGCTCCAGTAATTATCAATACAGCCACAATCGATGATATCTGCGATCATAGCTTTTTCTATTCCGTAAAATTGGCTGTTACCGTCTTCCCAAACTAACTCATTATTTTGTGTTATAAAGCGGAAATCCGGCGTGTTGTAAGGTATCTTTTGTTCTAGCTGGAAAAATAGCTCATCAAGCCCCAATAAGTCATTTGAGTTGATAAGCGATGCTAATTGGGGATTGGTTGATTGGATCTCATGTACTGTCGACAATGATGATAATTTAAATTGGACAGTGTTTTGGAAAAGCAAAGTGGTTTGCAGTTGACTTTTCTCTATTTCATTATTAACGGCAGAAGCACTGAAGTGATATGCTAAATAACTAATTGCAATGGTAACCAGGCAAAGCGTGCTAACAACCAGTTTAAACGTTATTGTTGTTAAGGATTGTACTTTCATTATTGTGTTGTCCATTTCTGGTTATCAGAATAGCGAAAAGCGCGCTTTTTTAGTGCATTGATATGCTCAATTGAGTCATGCTTAGTAATTAATTCAAGGTTGCCCGAATAAACAAGGGGAACTGGGTGGTTTTCAAGATCCAACTTTATCGCTTCTGCCATCGCAACACCTGCATCATCATTGATTCGCATCACTGTCACATCAATTTTTCCATTAGCCAGTGCTGCCAGTTCCGCTGAGCCTCCTCCCCAGCCATTTAGCATTATCTGTGAGTTGAGATTTTTTTCAGCTAACGCTTTGGCAGCGCCGAGTGCGATATCTGTCGAGCAAGCATAGATAAAGTCGACATCGGCCTTTTGCTCTAACATAAGCATGGTTGCATCATAACCTGATTGTTGATCTGCTCGAGTGTAATAGATGCTCTCTGGCCAGTATCTTTGCGATGGCTGCAAGCGATTTATGAACGTATCCCCCCGTGCGTTACTGATATAGCCAGGAGAAAAGTAAAGCAAATTATAAGTCGCTGAATCTGGAAATATGGACTGGAAATAGTCAGCGAGCAAATGAGTCCCTTGATGATGGTCAAAGCCGACATAAAAAAAGGGCTGATTCTTGTTCCAAGACTTAATTGGTGTGGTGATGTTTTGCAAAATAAGTTTAGTGGTAGGGCTTTGTAATACGTGCTCAATAAAAATGCGGTGGCGTTCTGTATCTAAAGTGAATATAAGGTAGTCAGGTTCACTTTGTAGTGCTTCTAGGAGCTGTTCGTTTTGTCTTCTTTGATTTGTATTCGGCGATGAGAAGAAAGCTGAAATTTCATGCGGTATGCCTAGTTCGTTAAGTCTTTGGGTAAAAGCAGAAATATTACGCACCCAATAATCTGATATTTGCTCACTTGGGTAGACAATAGACACCGTTATGGGTTTGTTGACCTCCCCACTAAAGGCAATCGGATCGTTGTCTACTAACGCTGAGAAGTGCTCTGTTAGCGCTCGCTGCTTAGGGTGTAGATCCAGATAGTCACCATACTCCCAGTAACGATTGGCTGCCTGTATTGTTAAAGCAGGAAATAATAGCAGCACCAGAAAAATGGTGTGTTTAATGTGCATGACAGAATCACTTATAAATTTGCAAATAGTGCGTAGCGTTACTGGGTATCATGGCTCGCGTCCGCTGATTATTCCGTTGCCTTATAAATATGTTTTACACCTCGTAACATAGCGTGAATTAACTCGTTGGCGTCAAATTTAGATAAGGCTTCATGCGCCCCCACTTGATGAGCTTGTGATACACTGATCTCACTAGATAGTGATGTGTGTAAAATGACATAAGATTCTGATAATGATGGATTATTTTGCACTTCAAATGCTAGTTCATACCCATCAAGGCCAGGCATTTCGATATCGCTGACTAAAATATTATACGGATCATTTTCAGCCGCGGCATGATGGAGCATGGACAGCGCATCATTTCCGTTCGTGGCGAAGTGATAGGGGATACTTATGCTCTCTAATGCATCGATTAACTGACGACGCGCCACACTTGAATCATCGACCAATAGAATTTTCATTGGTCTTAATGTTTCACGTTGTAGATCTGTTAGCGTAGGAAATAGGCTGCCTGGTGATGGAGGGTAAACCGTCGAAATAATTAGCTCAATATCGAGAAGTTGCACCAACTGCTCTTCCACCATCATCACACCAGTAACGCAAGTATCCTGACCCAAAGACTTGGGTGGTGGGGCGATTTGCTTCCAATCAAAGCTAACTATGCGGTCGATCCCTCGAACGAGAAATCCAATGAGTTGCTGTCGGCATTCGGCAACAATGATAGAGCACTGCTCCCTCTCTTCTTCCCTAATCGGGCGATAACCAATGGCTTTCGCCATATCTATAACCGGTAGCGTAACGCCTCTAAAGTGAGTCGAGCCCATGATATGCGGGTGAGACTGGGGAATAGCGGTGAGTCGGCGATAGGGGACAATTTCCTTAATCTTAAGTGTGCCCATAGCAAACTTTTGCGATAGAGACAGAGAAAATAGCAGCATACCTTGCGAGGTAGTTGTGGAATTGTTCATTATAAGCTCGCCTTGTCGGACACGATACTGAGAGAATTGTTAATGGTGCAATCATGGCATCGTTGACGCCTGATTTCTAGCTCTAAACCATTAAAATTGTAAGGTTTTGTCTGGTGATGCAGAAAAGAAGATGATGTGGCTAAGTGGCTCGAACTATGTTCTGGCCCAGTATTGGGTTACTGGGCTAGAAAACGCCAAAACTAACCTGTGGTTGGAAGGATAACCCATTCGCCACTTGCTATTTTTTGGTCAAAGGTTGTTGGCTTAACTTTGCGAGACTTCATCTCATGACCACAAAGCCAGTATATAACCCCTTTTGTATATGTATATTTCGTCTCTTCACTCATTTTAGGGACATAAAAAGAAATTTGCATATTACTCCCCTCATCTATCTATGATAAAAGTGATAATTATTTGTAGTATTACACCTCCTGTAGTAGTTGATTTATGTCCGATTATTCTAAACCGATTAGTGTCTGTCAAATAACACCGACTCAAACAATTGATATCCGTCACACGGTGTTGTGGCCTGCGTTACCAAGAGAACACGTTATTTTGAACGAAGACAGTAGCGGGGTGCATTTTGGTGGTTGTTGGAATGGTGAGTTAGTTAGTGTCGCTTCCGTGTTTATCGATTCTGAGACACAATCCGCCCGACTGCGCAAATTTGCCACATTACCTGACCATCGCCGTCATGGAATAGGTAGTGCGGTTATCCACAGTATTCTTTCTTACCTTGCACAACGTGGCATACAGCGCTTCTGGTGTGATGCACGAAGCGATGCGATTGGCTTCTATAGCAAATTCTATATGGAACAATCAGGTAAACCCTTTTACAAGCGTGATGTTGAGTACGTCGTGATGAGCAGAGAAATTGAAAAGTGATCTGTTATCCACAAAATAAGTGTATAAACTTGTGGAAAAACGGCACCAGCGCAGAGAACATCAGGGCTCGCGAAGGTGTCAAGTAGTTGAGACATTTTTTCTGTTTATTTTGCTATTGTAGCGCGTCACTCTAAGTGACAAAAGAAATCGGATAGAGTGAGAAATTTGCTCGCTCTACTTTTTCGTACCTTAAGCGGTTTCTGTTACATGCCTATTACGGCACTTGGAGCACATCGGCACTATATGATCTAATCAATCCTATAGTGTGTATTCTTGTCTAGCGCTTCGTGCTTTAGAGTTGTCCTGCTCCTTTTCGACTTAAAAAGTTCTGTGGTAATATCAATGCAATTGCATAACAACATGATAAAAGAAATAACTATGGATGAGAAAGGAATCTCAGTTTCCATTGCTCTAAAAGGAACGGAAACTTTTGGTGTTCGTCTAAAAGAGCTGATAGGCGAAAATTCAGTAAAGAGTTTTGGTGATCGTGTTGGGATTTCAGAAAGCGGATTAAGAAAGTGTTTACCTCCAAAAACATCAAAACCTGCCTTCGATAAAGTCGTCGCCATCGCGGAAGTAACAGGCGTTAATTTGGAATGGCTCTGTACAGGGATTGGTGAGAAATGTCGTTGTAGCCTTTCAGGTAATCAAAGTGGTAGCGAAACATCAAAAATACATGTTCTAACGGGTAAGCCATGTGTATCAACTATTGCTACTGAGGTAGGTGAGGAGTTGGTACTTATTCCTGGTTATCACGTTCAGTATTCGTCCGAGTGCGATGACCTGGCATGCCATAAAGTCAGGCGCCACCTAGCTTTCAGACGACGCTACTTAGATTTCCGTGGTCTTGATGAAGCGAACTTGGTGGTGGTCTTTAACAAGGGCGATGCGATGGAATCGACCATTAAGGACAATGATTCGTTGCTGGTGGATGTTAGTAAGACAACACTGTTGGACGGTAAAATATTTGTCGTTAAATTGGGTAATGAACTTTATGCCAAACGTATTCAAAAAAGCTACGATGGTGCAGTATTCGTTATCAGTGATAACAAGGATTACCAACCGCTAACGATCCCAGTGGAGAAAGTGGGAGAATTGTTTGTTCTCGGCCAAGTCGTAAACGTGTCGACCGACCTATGATAGTTTCTTATTCTCACATTAAGTGAGCTATTACAATAATAGATAGGTGCGGCAATGGACGCCGCAACGTCATTATTTGAAAATTTTAACACCTTGTAGCTGAATATCGTCCACCGCTGTATCTGGAATATTTTGATCGGTAAATATCTTATCAAATACTGATAGGTCGCAGATCTTGAACATGGCAGCAGTATTATATTTTGAAGAGTCAGTGACTAAGTAACGCTGGCGAGAAGAGTTGATAATCGCTCGTTTCACTGCAATTTTCGACTCATTTGGGGTAGTAATGCCGTTACTATCCCAAGATGAAGAAGAGATAAATGCCTTTGTAATATGCAGGCCTGCGAGGGCATTGGCGGTTTGCTCTCCAACGCAAGATTGATTTTCTCGATCTACGCGCCCTCCGGTATGGTAAATGGTATAGGTTGAATGCTGAATGAGCAGCATTGTTATTGCAAAGTCATTGGTAATAATGGTGAGATCATTGAAGCCATATTCGAAAGCTAACTGCTTCGCTATTTCTAGTGTGGTGGTGCCAGCATCCAAATAGAGAATCATGCCGTCGCTGACTTCTTTGACAGCCATCGAAGCGACATAAACCTTCTCATCGTGAAACAAAGTCTCTTTCTGGATACGAGGGGGTTCATACGTTAGTTTGTTAGGGTGGTTGCTATCAATTAGTTCAATGATACCTTGATGCTTTATGACTAGATTTTCTTCTTCTAACTTTGTGATATCACGCCGGATCGTCATCTCTGAAACGTCTAGGTGTGCGGCCAACTCACCCACACTAAGCATCCCACGCTCACTTAAGACATTAATGATTTCTTTTTTTCTTAGGATAGGTGCCATGTGTATTCCTGCTACTCCATATATATCAAAAGCCCTCTATCTTGAGGGCCCTTGACTTACCACTATGCTGTTACATCGAGAACTTTTCTTTTTCGACTACTCGATAAAAGGTACAGACTTGTTGCCATAAAGATTATAACGCCCAAGATCCATAATGCACTCAGTGTCGATTGGCTAATAATTAGGATACATAAAAGAGCGTAACCCAATCGAATGCCTTTATTTAGTGTTTGCCCTAACCATCCTTGGATGGCAATGGCCCATGAAGACGTCGCGCAAAGAACACCAAAGCAAGCGGCTAGGATCATTGGCAAACTGCCTTGCCCCAGAATGGCTAAATCAGTGACAAAACCAAACGGAAGGATAAATATAACCAAAGCAAGAACAAAAGCAACTACTCCTGTCTTATTTGGGTTCGACTTAGATATTCCTGCTGCTGCGAATGCTGCTAGGCATACTGGTGGTGTAATCATTGACAGCACACTGTAGTACAGAACAAAGAAGTGAGCGGCTAAAGGTTCGATGCCTAGTTGCGTTAAAGCAGGAACAAATATAACAGCACTAATAATATATGCCGCAACCGTTGGTAACCCCATTCCGAGTGTTAGACAGCCAGCAATAACCAATATTAAAGAAAGCAGAAGGTTACCACTACCAATTTCGGCCAGTAGGCTCACAAAACTAATCGCAATGCCCGACTGAATTGATACCGCAATAATAACGCCAACCACAGACACAGCGACGGAGATAGATGCCATCTGTGCAGCCGAGTCGATTACCATATTATAGAGTTCTTTCGGGTGGTAACGTGTTCCTTTGCGTAGCATCGGAACAACGCATCCAGTTAAAATACCAATTACAGCAGACATCGAGACAGAGTAGCCAGCAAATAGGCAACTGATTATTGCAATAGGGGCAAGAAGCAGGTGGATACGCGGTTTAATAGGGCTAATTGTATCTTTTAGTTCCTGATAGTTAACCGAACCGATGTTAGTTCGACGTGCTAGCAAGTCTACGCTGATAAATAGGGCCACATAATAGCCTAGAGCGGGAATAATACCGGCAATTGCGATATCGATGTAAGGGATTCCGAGTAAATCTGCCATAACAAACGCGGCAACACCCATAATTGGTGGCATTAATTGACCACCTGTAGAAGCAACTGCCTCAGTTGCAGCTGCTTGCTCTGGGGAGTAACCTGTGCGTTTCATTAGCGGTATGGTTAGAACTCCGGTAGATGTCACGTTAGCGACAGCAGAGCCACTGACGGTACCAAATAACGAACTAGCAACAATAGCAGATTTTGCTGCACCACCGGCATAACGGCCGGATGCTAAGAGTGATAAGTCGATGAAGATATTACCACCACCAGTGTTAGAGAAGACAACGCCGAATACGACAAAGAAAAAGACCATTGTTACCATGGCGTTTGCAGCGACACCAAATAGGCCTTCGGTACCTAGCGTTGTGATCTCAATAAAGTCGTAGGCTTCGAACCCGGAGAAATATAGCCATCCCGGTAGCTCAACAACGCCAAAGCCATAAATGAGGAACGCTGAAACGATAAAGATCAGTGCCCAACCAGCGGTACGGCGTACACCCTCTAGTAGTAGGGGAATTCCGACCCAAAAAGCGAGAGTCTCTCCAAAGAATACGTCATCGACCCCTTGGAAGCGAAGTTGAAGGCGCTCGACATCTTGAAAATAGTGCCAGACTAAATACATACACACAGCGTATGCGGCAATATCTAGCAAGCGTGTTGTTGCGTTTTGAATATCTCTTATCTTTAGTGGTTTAAATAAGAAGACCAGCCCAAGTGTCATAAACACATGGAATGGAACAATCATCATCGGCTGCTCAGGAGAAAAAAACTGCTTAAACATCACTAACACATAAAGCACTGCCGTGGCATGTGTTAGCGCAAGAGTGAGTCGGTTAATTATCGTATTCATCACTGTCTCAATGTTATAAATTTAGATAAGCCCCCCATACCTCCGCAGCTATGGGGGACAGAGGAACTACCAACCTAAAGAGTCGTAATATTTTTGTGCTCCTGGGTGTAGCGGAACGCCAGAAAACTCGATGTCTTTTCCTGTTTGAGGGTTCCAGTGTTTTAGAGCAGCATTTTCGTTGATAAGCTCATCACGACCTTCAATCAGTGTTTTGGTGAAGTTGTAAATAACATCATCAGGCACTTTCTTGTTCGCCATAATTACCATGCCCGTTGCTGTAGTAACATAATTGTTGCTCATGCCACGATAAGTATCAGACTCAAGCTCAGCACTGAACATCCCTTGGCTTTTTAATGTTTCAATTGCGTCTGTTGGGATAGGGATGAAGACAAGCTCATTAGTTAAACTGACTTCTGTAACACCTGCATGGTTTACCGGAACATTATCAATATAGATGTCGATTCGGTTGTCACGCATCAACTCTCCAAGTTGTGAAGGTTGTGCTTGTACGAGTTTACGCTCAGCGCGAAGTTGTTCCACACTTGAACCAACAGATTTCAAGATCGTGTTAGCGATAGGAATAGCGACACTCCCTTGAGGCTTCATACCTAGCACGGGTTTATTGTCTTTCGAGTTCATCATCTCTTCAAGAGTGGTATAACCCGTTGATTCAATGTAACCTTTACGAGCCATTACTAGGGTGTAAGAGTTATGCATTCCGCCAGTAATGCCCATAATGTTCTCATGTGCACCACGATCGCCATATACAGCGGTATCGCCGTCATAAGCCAATTTGGCGGTATAAGATAGTGCAAAAGCGATATCAGCACGGCCGGCATTCAAAATTGTTGGGTTAGATGTAGAACCGCCGCGAGGAATAATTTGTACATTGGATCCTTCAGGCAGTGTTTCGTTCAGAAGACGTGTCATTGTCGTGGCATAAGAATAGAAGCTCGAACCTGGTTGCTGCGCTTGAATGCGTATGTTGACAGGCTCGCTTTTAGCAAAAGCACTAGCCGCTATCAAGCTAGTTGCGGCTACAGATAAAGTCAGTAAAGATTTTAGTTTCATTTAGAAGTCCTTTTAGGGGTTAGATGATATTGGATAATCATTTCATGGTTCTAGTTGTATCATCCCATTATTTGAAATGCTGAAATAATCTGTGAATACCTGCACTAAATCACAAAAAACAACACATAAGCACAACTGATCACATGAGAAGCCGTTTTGCGGAGCGAGTGTTGTGCTAAATTGTGTATGCAAGTGGTTGATTAGCGCAATTTGCCAGCATGGTAATGCTTGTTAGTGCAGAATATTAGGTGTTTATTCTTGCTATCAATTAGTCCTATTTCGATACCGTCTTACTTGTTTGAGCTTTATAGTTCAAATCTTGGTTAAATTTGTTTGTTAATTATCCATGTTATTCATATATATAAGTTATAAAGGTGGTCGAATGCATGCTTGTTGTCACAAATCTTTGTCATTAAATCACATTTGTGTGTTATTTTTTGTTTGCTGTTGTTACCCTGTGGGAAATTTACATAATTTATGCATTGAGGAGATGTCATGCGATTAGGTGTAATTGCTGATGATTTTACTGGCGCAACAGATATCGCAAGCTTTCTAGTGAAAGGCGGTATGCAAACGGTTCAAATGAATAGTGTCCCAAAAGCTACGGCTAGAATAGAGGCAGACGCAATCGTAATTAGCTTGAAATCACGTTCATGTGACACAAGTTTGGCCATTGCAGACTCCCTTGCCGCACTCGAATGGCTGAAGAAACAAGGCTGTACACATTTCTATTTTAAGTATTGTTCTACATTTGATAGCACAGCGCAGGGCAATATTGGTCCGGTGACTGATGCATTGTTAGAGGCGCTAGATCAAACGTTTACCCTGCTATGTCCAGCTTTGCCTGTCAATGGGCGTACCGTCCACTTTGGACACCTTTTTGTGAATGGCGTTCTTCTTAATGAATCTGGAATGCAGCACCATCCGGTAACGCCAATGCAAGATGCTAATGTTACAAGGTTAATGGACAGCCAAGCGAAGGGGCGGACAGGCCTGATTGATTATAAAGTTATCGATCAAGGTGTTGAAGCTACAACGAAAGCCATTAATGAACTTAAATCGCAAGGTTGTCGCTATGCCGTCGTTGACGCATTTTACGAATCGCATCTCGCCACGATTGCCGCAGCCAGTAGCGATCATGTTTTATTAACAGGTGGTTCTGGGTTGGGTTTTCATCTTGCGCAGTTTAATAGCGCGAATAAAAAGGCGGAACAATCTGCTGCACAACTGCACTCAGTGCAAGGCTCCGTTGTGTTATCAGGGTCTTGTTCAACAATGACAAACGAGCAAGTGGCCCTGTACCGCGAACAAGCACCTTCATTGGCAATGAATATTGAACGTTGCATAAATGATGATGCGTATATTTCTGAGGTGACAAGATGGGTGCTATCGAATCAGGATGGTGATAAAGCGCCAATGGTATTTGCGACGGCTGAGCCAGAAAAGCTTAAACAGATTCAGATTGAATACGGTGCGGCCAATGCCAGTGAACAAGTTGAAGTGTTTTTTGCGAAGTTAACACAAAACCTGAAAAGTTCTGGCATTAACACTTTTATCGTCGCTGGTGGCGAAACGTCTGGCGTTGTGACTCAGAATCTTGGCGTTGCTGGGTTTCGTATCAGTTACGAAATTGCACCCGGAGTACCTTGGGTAACGGGTACAGAAGGTGCTTACAATATTACGTTGAAATCCGGTAATTTTGGACACCCTAACTTTTTTGCTGACGCACAGGAGTTTTTAAATGTTAGACATTAGTGCGCGACAGCGTGAAGAGTTTATTGAGGTTTGCCAGTCACTGTTTGATCGAGGCTATGCAACCGGCGGGGCTGGTAATGTATCGCAGCGCCTTCCTAACGGGTTAGTTATGACGACCCCAACTGGTTCTTCTTTAGGGCGTTTAGACGCAAACTCACTTTCAATATTGAATATTGAGGGTGCGCATTTAGCTGGAGATAAGCCGTCAAAGGAAGCCAGTTTTCATCTTGCCATCTACCGCAATAATGAAAACAATAACGCGATTGTACATTTGCACTCAACGGCACTGACAGCGATCTCTTGTTTACAAGATATTGATACGGAAAATGCACTCACTGCGTGTACGCCATACTATGTTATGCGCATTGGTAAGCTACCGGTTGTCCCTTATTACAAGCCGGGTCATCCTCAAATTGCCATTGATATCGCTAAGTTAGCCCCAAACCATCGTGCATTTTTGCTAGCGAATCATGGCCCGATTGTATGTGGAAGTGACCTTTGGGATGCGGCGGATAACGCAGAAGAGTTGGAAGAAACGGCCAAATTGCAACTTATGTTATCGAATCAACGTGTCCGTTATCTCACTGCGGATGAAATAGACGTATTGGCTAGCGGAAGGAGATAGTCATGCCAAAGTTTGCGGCAAATTTGACCATGTTATTTACAGAGAAACCATTTATGGCGCGTTTTGATGCTGCGGCTCAAGCGGGTTTCTCTAGTGTAGAATTTCTATTTCCTTATGCACAAGAGATTCATGCGCTGCAACAAAAGCTCAGTGAAAATCAGCTAAACGTCGCTTTGTTTAATGCACCAGCCGGAAATTGGGAGCTAGGAGAACGAGGTCTTGCGGCCATTGTTGGACGTGAAGATGAATTTCGTCTCAGTATTAAAACCGCGTTGCAGTATGGTAAGGCGCTAGATGTTCCACGTATTCATGTTATGTCGGGCATAGCACCGGTAGGGGGGAATGTTACTTTTGACGAAAAGCTGTTTATTGAAAATATTCGCTGGGCAGCAGACGAGTTTGCAAATGTTGGTATCGAGTTATTGCTTGAACCGTTGAACCAGCGTGATAATCCAGGTTACTTTTTGTCTGACTATAACAAAGCGATAGCGCTTATTTCTGCCGTTGATAGACCGAACGTTAAACTGCAATTTGACTTTTATCATGCCCAAATTATTGCTGGTGACTTGAGTGAAAATTTCAAATATTTGCTGCCATTGATAGGGCATATACAAATAGCGTCGATACCACAGCGTAATGAACCAAATGAAGGTGAAGTTAACTACTCTTACCTGTTTGATTTGATAGATAAACTTGGTTACACCGGCATTATCGGTTGCGAATATAACCCTAAAACAACAACAGATGCTGGAATAGGTTGGGTACGTCCCTACCTTTAAATACAGCGCAGACTAATGATAATTAAAGGTTCCCTCATGAGAAAAAATACGCTCTTAGAAAAGTTTAATGCAAATGAAACAATGGTTAATGCATGGCTTTCGATCCCAAGTAGTTATGCAGCAGAAGTTATCGCGCACACAGGTGTCGATAGCGTGACAATTGACATGCAGCACGGCATGGTTGGTTTTTCTGATGTGTTAACGATGTTTCAAGCCATTTCGACGTCGAATGCCGTACCAATGATACGTATACCAGCGGCTTATCCAGATGTTGTTATGAAAATGCTCGATGCTGGTGCTTACGGTATCATTTGCCCGAGTGTGGATACCCCTGAAATCTGTAAAACGTTTGTTGATGCATGTCGCTATCCGCCGATTGGTAACCGTTCGTTTGGCCCTACACGCGGGTTAACTTATGGTGGGGCAGATTACGTTACCCATGCTGATGATGAAATTATGGCATTGGCGATGATTGAATCTCAGGAAGCACTCGATAACCTTGAAGCAATTTTAGATACTCCTGGACTAACAGGTATTTATATTGGACCTAATGACTTAGCATTTAGCTTGGGCGTTCGTCCGGGACAATATAGTGATAAAGTTGAACAAGCTATTGCACATATATTATCTCGTGCAAAAGCACGCAATCTATTTACTGGGATCTTCTGTAGCGGCGTGGAGAATGCGCAGCAGCGCAGGGAGCAAGGCTTTGACTTAGTCACTCCTGGAAATGATGCGGGGGCATTACGAACCCTGTACACTAATTACTCAAATATTCTTCATGATGTAGCCAGTAAAGATGAATCTAATTCTAGCGGTTACTAGTTAGTGGGAACTCTCTTGGTTACCACCTAAGTTAAGCTTATGTTAATTATACTCATGAACGGCGAAGTATTCGGATATCTATCATAGACAAGAATATGGTGCAGTTTAAAAAGTCTTTTATTCATGAGTTTATATAGGATTTTGGTAAAGAGGAGAAGTGCTTAGCTAATCGACACCGACAACGTTGGCCGGTCGGGTTTCGTTGTCCCCACTGTGGGCATGAAGAGCATTGTATACTCAGTCAGCGCCCCATTTTTCAGTGCGCCCGTTGCCATCACCGGGAAAAGAAAAATTAATGGGAGCAAGCTATCTGCTGTTTGCCAGCAGATAGCGGAAGTTGATAAGGCTGTGGCGGAGCAAAGCCTCACCGGAGCTTACTCGGGCTGGACGTGGGTCAGGGGCTTACGGTGTGCATCCATTCGCTCCATGGCATAGCCTTCGTACTCGCGCTTGAGTTGCCAAGCAGGGCGTTCCAATTCCAACTCCCAGGTGAACAGCTTTTTATATAGCTCGCGTACGAGTTCAGGGTGAACCGCTGCAAGGTTACGTTGTTCTGATATATCCTCGCTGAGGTTGTATAGCTCAGCGGGGCGATCGGGGTAGCGTAGCAGTTTCCAGTCGCCATCGCGGATAGCGCCGCGGTTCTCTTTTTTCCAGAAAAGAGTTTGGTGTGGGCGTTGACTGTTTTGACCGGTTACGTAAGGGACCAGATCAACACCATCTAGCTGTGGATGCTGTTTAAGGTCTCCACCAGCGGCTGCGAGGAAGGTTGGCAGCAGATCGAGGGTGCTGATCGGATAGTCGAAGTGGTTACCAGCCTCAATGTGGCCGGGCCAGCGGATAAGGAATGGCACCCGAATCCCGCCTTCCAAATGGTTGGCTTTTGTTCCACTTAGCGGGGTATTGTCTGAGGCATTTGCATCGGTGGGGCCGCCGTTGTCATTGGTAAATACCAAGATGGTATTATCATCTAAGCCTAGCTTTTTCAAAGTATCGAGGATCCGTCCGGTTGCTCGATCCATGGCCAGAGTCATGGCTGCTAGCTTCTGGCGTTTGTCTTCTAACTCGGGGAATTGAGCCAAGTCTTTTTCCATCGCGTCCATGGGAGCATGAACCGCGTTGTAGGACAGGTAGGCAAAGAACGGTTTACTGCTTTGCTGTTGCTCTTCCAAAAAGTCGATGGTGATATCGGCCAGCAGATCGGTTAGGTAGTAATCTGGCTCTTGGTAGTTGGCAAAGCCCTGTTCTAGACGATCTTCCTCCAGATAGCGGTCGTTCTCGCCATAGCCCCAATAGCTGCGGGCTCCGCCCCGGAAGCCATAGAATACGTCAAAGCCACGGTTAGTTGGGTGGAAGCGATCGGCGTTGCCTTGGTGCCATTTACCGATGACGGCGGTGGTATAGCCAAGATCTTGTAGATAGTTACCAATGGTGCGCTCTTCTATAGGAAGGCCCATTTCATCACCCATGGTGCCAGAGGCGCTCATGTATCCAGGCACATTATTCTCTTCATAGCCAAAGCGTTGCTGATAGCGGCCAGTGAGCAGGCCTGCGCGAGATGGGCCACATACTGCAGCTGTCACGTAGGCTTGGGAGAACAGGGTACTTTGCGCCGCCAGCTTATCTAATACCGGGGTCTGCATCACGGTGCTACCGTGGAAGCCAAAATCGGCGTAGCCGGCATCGTCAGAAACAATCAGTAAGATATTGGGTTGGCTGGTGGACGCGGTGGCGCAAAAACTTAAAGCACACAGGGCCATGGCCACTGAGCTTTTTAAGGCAAAACGGTTTTTAGAAACCACGAGAGTTCCTCCTTGAAGATATTGTTAGGTTAGATGGTGTAACAACAGCGTTTGCTCTTCTTGCCAGTACCGCAAGGGCAGGGGGCATTTCGGGCAATACGCTCGGGTTTGTAGCTAACTAGTTGAGCAGCGCGACGTGGCATGATTTCGGAGGCGGGACGGCCCTGAGACAGTAGATTGCGCATCTTGCGCATCGCTTTATCGCTGTGCTTAAAGAAGTGATAAAAGCCTTCGCAAAAATAGTTGTGGCCAGGAAGCCCTGACTTTGAGCGAGAAAAGCGATGTTTAGGACAGCCACCGTTGCAGGCAAAGCTGTATTCGCAGCGTTGGCAATCTTTGTTGAGTTGGTCGCGCTTACCGTTACCGAATTGGTCGACTTGCTCCAGCTGGTTCATGTCGGCGATGGTAGTGTCATGTACATTTCCCAGCATATGTTCGGGGTAAACAAAGTGGTCGCAGTTGTAAACATCGCCGTTTGCTTCCATCGCAAAGGCGCGGCCACAGGTTTGTGCTTGTACGCATAACCCCGGGGGTTCATTGCACCAAGTTGCTAGGGTGGCATCGAACAAGTTTACAAATACCTTGCCAACGTCTTGCTTCACCCACTTATCAAAGATGGTGTTGAGAAAATTGCCAAAGGCGCGAGGTGGCACTGACCAGTCGGTGACTTCGGCGCTGATATCATGCTCTGGGCTAATCAAGAACAGGCCTTCTTCGGTGGGTTGGCAGGCTTGGCGCTCAACGATCGGGATGAACTGTATAAACTCGGATCCAATGCTAACCAAAAAGTCATACACCTCAATGGGGTGATGGACATTGTCACTGTTTATTACCGTTAACGTATTAAAGGGAACGCGATGTTGTTTTAGTCGTTCAATAGATGCCATTACCTTGGCATGACTGCCTTTGCCTACACGGTTGGTGCGATAGCGGTCGTGAAAGCGCTCTGGGCCATCAATGGATATGCCCACCAAAAAGCCTTCGGCTTTTAAGAACTCACACCACTGGTCGTTGAGCAACAAACCGTTGGTTTGCAGCGAATTGTGAATTCGATAGTGTTGCTTGTATTTATTTTGCAGGGCAATGGCTTTTTTAAAAAAGTCCAGTCCCATCAATGTGGGCTCACCGCCTTGCCAAGTGAATTCAACATCGATGCTGCTATGGGACTCGATATACTGCTGAACATAGCGTTCAAGGGTCTCATCGCTCATTCGCTGTTGGTTCTGCTCTGGATAAAGGTGCTCTTTTTCCAGGTAAAAACAGTAGTCACAGTCCAAGTTACAGGCTGAACTACTGGGTTTGGCCATCACATGGCATTGCAGGATCGTTGGCATGGCTGTCTCTTAATAACGATGGTTAGGTAAATCAATAGTCCCATCGCGAAGCGATGGGACTGGGCGAGCTTACTCTACGGTGTAAGGCTCTCTTTCTTGTGCTTCTTTCAAGCGCGCTTGATAGAGCTCGTCATAGAAGTCATTGCGGGTGGTTTTATACGGATAGGACTGCTGCAAGATATTCTCGATGTTGTCAGCATTCCAGGCATTCCACTTAGCTGCCAGCGCTGTCTGCTTATCAGGATGTTGGCCATAGAGGTTAGTGGACTCGTACGGGTCTTTCAGCATATTGAAGAAGCTCTTACCTTCGGTGCCCGGATCCTTAACGCCACGCCGCTCTGCAGCTGGGAAGTTCTGACGCATGTATTTATGCTCCGGGGTGCGTACCGCCCAAATATGCGGACCTTCTTCAAAGCGCCAGTACAAGGCATCGTGTGGCGAGCCATTCTTATCGCCATTGAGGTAGGGCACTAAGTTCTTTCCTTCTAGGTTGGTGGTCGCTAGATCTTCACCGGCAAGCGCTACCGAGGTTGCTGCGATATCAAGTGATGACACCAGTCCGTCGAATACTTCACCTTTAGGCAGGCCATTCGGCCAATGGGCGATAAACGGTACGTGCACACCGCCTTCAAGCAATGCTACTTTACCACGGCGGAATGGTGTGTTGTCGGCCCAATCAAAGGTGGGTAGCCAAGATTCTGGATACACGCCGCCGTTGTCCGATAGGAAGAAAATCAAGGTATTGTCGAATTCGCCAGTCTCTTTCAGGGTGTCGGTCAACATACCTATGCCTTGGTCCATAGAGTCAACCATCGCGGCATAAACCCGGCGATTGAAGTCTTCGATATGCTGGTATTTAGCAATGTCTTCCTGAGTGGCTTCCAGCGGTGCGTGAGGCGCGTTATATGAAACATACAACATAAATGGTTCGCTGCCTGATCTTTCCTTGATGAAGTTGGCGGCATTTCGGCTCAGCGCGGTAGTTAGATACTCCTCGAGTAGCACGGGCTTACCATTCTCCATCATTGGCATCCAATATTCGTCGGGGTGGCCGACAGCGGTGCTTTGCGGGAAGTAGTTGCGACCGCCCCCTAGAAAGCCATAGAAGTGGTCAAAGCCACGGTTTTGCGGCTGGAAGTGTTGGTGGCCACCAAGGTGCCATTTACCCACCATCCCGGTAACGTAACCTGCACCCTGTAGGCGCTCAGCAAAGGTGGTTTCGGTTAGGGGTAAACCCATGTGGGGATCGTAAGGGGAATAGGTCACGTTATTCTCCATACCAAAGCGCGCTTGGTAGCGCCCAGTCAGCATGCCTGCGCGAGATGGCCCGCAGTACGGGTGAGTCACATAACCATTCTTGAAAATGACGCCATTGTGAGCCAATTTGTCGATATTGGGCGTTTGGATCTCTGTTTCACCGGTGAAGCCAACATCGTTGTAGCCAAGGTCATCAGCCATGATTACGATAATATTGGGTTGCTCTGGTGCGGCCGTCGCCATGGGGGCAATACTGGCACCGCAAAGCGCTACGCTAAGGCTTAATGCTAGCGGAGAGAGTTTCATTGCTCGGTCCTTGTGGTTATTGATAATGTCTACTAAGAATGTCGCCCAATGATCGATAATGGTTGACCAATAAAGCATACCACTGTGAGATGGAGCGAGAAGTGATTCACCTCACAGAAGAATAATTATCTAACTAATTGAATATAAATCGATATTTTCGTTATATTGCTGAATAAATGGGAAATATGTCTAGGGTGGCGTTTGAAGCGTTTTGTAAGTACTGGCTTGTAGGGGAAAATAACTCGGATATATTTGGTTGATGACTTGTGATTCATGCACTAGACAGCGTTGTAGTACACGTCAATCCGGCGAGATAACCCAAGGGCTAAGATGCTGCGATTTTCCTTTATTGTCTGATGTAGACTAAAAAATTTGTTAACGGCAGCTTAGATTAAGCAAATATTATATTGGCGGTAACTGAGGCCCTGTGGCGGCAGCGGGCTCACTGAAAAATGGGGTGCTGACTGAGTCGGTAGTGCGCCTTACCTCCACCGTGGGGGTAACGAAACCCGTCCGGCCAAAGTAGCCAGTGTGGATGAGCTAAGCACTTCTCCTCTTTTCCAATATCTTATATAAACTTACTAATAGAAATGCTTTTCTTAAATTGCACCATATTCTTGGCCATGAAAGATCTCCGAATACTTCGCCGTTCATGAATACACTTAACATAAGCTGAATTTAGATGGTAACTAGATGAGTTCTTACTATAGCTAGGGAGTCTCTTTCTCGTTTTTTAGTGAAGAGTGGCAATAGTAAGATTTCTGTCGAGAGAACACTAACGTCTTAAGCTACTTTTGTTTACCTATATATCTATTTCAGTGCAAAATGCGACACATTATTAATCAAGATCCAAGTGACATTTCTTGTGTTTAAATGCCTATAGGCTGCTTGCAGATAATACCTTCAGCGCTTACCGTCTCCAGTTCCGTTCCTTTATTAATCAACGCATTGCCTAATGCTTGGGGAACAGAGTGAAATTTTAAGAAAGTAGCCACCTTAAGTTTGTCATTGCCGTGATAGTTAGCCCGCTAAAGCACGCCCTGCACTGCAATCGCAGTACATCCAGCTTGCTGTCTGTTATGTTCCTCGCAAAGAAGCAACTTCTGGTTTCAAAGTTAACGCCCCCAAGCGTCTCGCATACGCTACTGAGTTAATATGCGAAATTATTGGCTTGGAGGGCTTTATGAAACAGCTTTTATTGATGATGGTGGTTATTTTTACCGTTAGTGGCTGTGCAACAGCATTAACTGAGCAACCGCTCGATAACTCGTCGGAGTGGCAAAGCGGCAAGCTGGATAATGGATTAACTTATCATCTTAACTCACAGCCCGGAGAAGCGGTGTCTCTTCGTATGTTAGTGCATGCGGGCAGCTTGCAAGAGTCCGAAGACCAGATGGGTTATGCGCACGTATTGGAGCATATGGCATTTCGGGGTGGGGACGCTTTTCAAGCCAATGAGGTGATTGCCTTTTTTGAGCAAATTGGTGCAACGTTTGGTCCGAGTATTAATGCGTATACGCATTATCAAGAGACCTATTATCAACTGGATTTACCTAGCCAGTCGTACTTAACGCAAGGCTTGATGTGGTTTCGCGATGTTGGTGATGGTTTAACACTAAGCCCTGCCGTTATGGAAACTGAAGCCGATGTGGTGCTGGGTGAATTTCGAGTTCGCTTGCCTGAGCCTATGCCTTACTCTGTGCAGGCTTATAATACAATGACATCAGGATCGCCGTTAGCGTCGCGCCACCCTTTAGGTACGCAAGCATCCATTCGTCACTTAAACCATGAGCAGCTGGTAGCCTACTATAACAAGTGGTATCAGCCGCAATTAACGGAAATAGTGATTAGTGGTGATATTGATGTTGAGCAGGCAAAAGCGCTGATACAGCAGACGTTTTCGGATTGGGAGCAGGGGGACACCAATCGACCAGAAAAGTATCGCTTTGAACTATCAGACACGTCAGATTTTATTGGCGTGACCGCGCCGGGCGAGATGCCTGCATTTGGATTATTTTTCCCGCGTGAATCAACACCAATAGCGAACTTGCAACAGCAGCGTGATCAATGGCAAGAGGCGTTGATCCGGCAACTGGTGTATCAACGCTTACAACAAGATTTTCAGGCCCAAGGAATAGCAGTATCTGGTCTATATAGTTATCCGTACCTTATTGATAAAAAGCGGTTTGATGCTGTGGAGGTGACTTTTGATCCACAAAAGCGAACCGCAGTGGTTGAACAAATGTTGTTATCTTTGGTTCAACTTCGTGACCATGGCGTCAGTGAAGTAGAGCTCGATCTCGCGTTAGGTGGATATTGGTCAGAAATTGTCGATTGGAACCAGCGGCGTGATAACCTATCTGCTGCTGAGCTGTCTGAACAAAGGCTGCAGAAATTGATAATGGGTGATGCTGTTCAATCTAGCGAACAACATAAAAGTAATTTGACTGGGTTTGTGAGAGAACAAGACCGCCGTAGCATTAATAAGGCACTTAATCGTTTTCTTGCTTCAGAATATAAGGTCATGGCCAGTCGTCATCAGGATGAAACGCAGGATACGTTGCAGGGTATGGTAGCCGACAGCCGTAAATATTGGCAAGAAACGGCGCCGGCACCACAACAAAATACGATATCGAAGAAGCTGTTCCGACCCTCAGAACAAGGCGACATTATTGTTGAAGAGGTAAAAAATAATGATGTTACGTTCTGGAAGCTCGCAAACAATATAGAAGTGATCTATCAGCGCTATCCGCAAGCTGCTGGTGATATTAGAATTGCGATGGGCTCAGTGGGAGGCATTGGTGCGTTAAACAGCGAATTGCTGGCAGCGGGCAATGTAACCGTTGAAACAATTACTCGCAGTGGAATAGGGGAGTTATCTGGTGCAGAGCTTAATCACCTCTTACAACGTAAGAAATTTTTCGCTACTCCCTATATTACTGGAACTCGACATGGATTAGAGCTGGGTTTGAGAGCCGAGTCGCTAACCGATGGATTTGCCGTGATCCATAATAGTTTCTCTCGACCTAGGTTTGATCAAAAGCAATTAGATATGATTGCTGACAGGGTTGAGAGTGAAGTGGCAAACTACTGTTCATCAGCGCGTGGGCGGTTAAATACGGCAGTATCGTCAAATATATTCTCTCCGAATGGGTATTTAGATCTTATTCCTGCCGAAGCATATCAGACAGTGACACTGGAGCAAGTAGAAGAAGTGCACGCGCAGTTATTCGGGCAGAATACCGGCTTCAAAATGGTAATAGTTGGCGACATTCCTGTGTGGCAACTTAAAGGCTTGCTGCGACAGTATGTTGCGACTATTCCATTTGCAGATCACGAGGAGCCGACGTTAAGTCTGCCGTTGAACGAGGACTATAAAGCTAAATTGGTCATTGAAGGTGACGATCCGAATAAGACAATCTATGCACTTGATATATTTCGTGAACGAAGCGAGCCGCGTTCTGCGCAAGCAGCGTTTGCAGAGGACATGTTGGCTCGGATTGTGCGGCAAAAGTTGTTTAAATTGGTGCGTGAAAAGCAGGGGCTCGATTACACGCCAGGCGCCTTGGTTTATGGTCAGGATAGTGGCGGTGCGGATTTATGGCAGCTACACACAACCGTTTCTCCTAAGAACGTAGAGCAAGCCGAAGTGGCAATCGATCAGGTTGTCAGCGACCTATTAACGAATATCTCGCAACAAGAGCGAGATGGCGTGTCGGAACAGTTAAGAAGTGACCTAGCTGATTTAGAGAAACATTTACCACAGTATACTTGGCAGTTATTACGTTATTGGATGCATTACGGCCAGTTCGATGCAATGTTAGTACGAGATACAATTATCGATAACATCGGCCGTGAAGAGTTACAGCACTTGGCCCAACAGGTGTTTGGCTCAGACGCTAAACGTGTGAAGGTAACAATGGCAGCGAAAGGATCACTTTAAGCCAATGCTTAATTTTAATCTAACGTTGCTGCTAGCGTAGAATCTGTGATTTAAATATGGGTATCACTCAGTATGTGGGTATACCCATATTTAATTTGTTTATAGCATCGTGTTAAGGCCATGGTTTGTGGTTATACGGCATTTATTTTGTCGCGACGCTATCGTAAATCAACAGAGCCTGAACCTATAGCGATGAGGTGACCGATTAGCACTTCATGGTGCCTTGTTGGGTCAGAAAAGTAACGGTATAGTTCACTCGAAACAGCACGCTGAATGACTGGATCTAATGCCATGGAGTCACTGAGGCTAGGCATGGCTGTATTGTTAGCGACGGCTTGGTTGTAATCAACGTAAGATTGTTTCTGACATCGAGAAAACCCTTCTATCGCGACGTTCTTATAGGCCGGTATTGAGCCTTTCTTCTGATTAAATTCAGTCATAAATTGTGTCGATGCCAAAGGGGCAGAGAGGTGGTGGAATTGGTCACTGTCATTGGCTTGTGTTCGAAAGAAAACCAAGCTATCAATATTGTAGATATAGCCGCCATGTGTTGAAGGAAAGGGAGTGCATTCAATATGTTCGGGAATTTCATTGTTATGGGTAAGCATTTCTCCAAGGGCCCAGTCGCCAGTCAGTTGGATGGCGTATTTACCTTCGATAAGACGTAACGTTCCTTGATCCCAACTCATATTGGGTAGGTTGTCGCCAACAAGATCAGCAATAGTACGAAATCTTGCCAGTGATTCTACCGTTAAGGGGCTATTTAGCGCTGATGGGTCGAGTTGAATAAATGCCTGGCGATAATAGTCTGGCCCCCCTACGCTAAAGGCAATATTTTCAAACAGTTGAACAATTTGCCAAGGTTCATCACCAAGCGCTAACGGAGACACCCCTTTGGCTTTGAGTGTCATAAGCAGCTTGATCAGTGAATCCCAATCATGGGGTATTGCGAGTTGATGTTTGAACAGAACATCTCTGTTTATCCACATCCAATTGAGGCGATGTATGTTGGTAGGAATAGCAACATAGCTGCCTTGATATTTATGAATGGCTTTGATCTCTGGATATAGATTCTCATCCCATTGATAGTGGTCAGCAACCTCGTCTACACTAGCAAGAAAGCCAAGTGCAGCCCATGCTTGAATGGCTGGGCCTTCCATCAATGCCATATCTGGTGGCGTTCCCGCAATTGCTCGTGCTTGGAGTATGGTCTTTGCAGGAATGCCGCCTCCGCCAGCAATAGGTTCGCTGTTCACGGTAATAGACGACGCGTTAAGGGTCTCTTCTATTACCGCCAAAGCTGCCTTTTCCCCTTTTGCTGTCCACCAATGTAGCAGTTCGACGTTCTGTTCTGCCAGACCAGTGCGGACAAATAACAAACTTAAGCAGTAAAGCCAATATTTCATAGGATACTCGCGAATAAGAGGTCTACTTCCAACCCACCCAGTGGGCTATTTGATAGCGTAATATTACCGCCATGGCTTCTTGCGATGCTTCGAGAAATCGATAAACCCAAACCAGAGCCATCCACCCCACTATTATTAATCCTAAAGTAAGGAGTGAATACTTTGTCTAATAATTTATCGTCAATGCCAGGACCACAATCACGAATAATGATATGGGTTGCTGAGTCCTCACAATTAACATGTATATTGACGCACCGACCATATTTAATGCCATTGTCTACAAGATTGAATATGCAGCGTTTTATCGCCAATGGTCGACCATAGATTTTAGTGTCATCGGGGCAAGTAAAGGTGACTCTTGTTTGACCTTCATTATTAATATCAGCACATTGCTGTAAAAGATCTTGAATATCTATCCATTCTAACTCCTCATGAATGTCATTGTCGCGAAGGCACTGAAGAGCACCATTTAGCATCATTTCTACTTCACCCAGTAAGCGCTCGAAGCGTATTTTCGCCTTTTCATCGTCGAGCATTTCTGTTCGGAGCTTTAGGCTCGCTAAGGGCGTTTTTATATCATGCGATATGGCTCTAAAAAACATGTCTCTATCTAACCAATATGCTTTAATGCGCCGGTTCATTTTGTTAAATGCGTGGATCGCGGCGCGGGTCTCATTACTGCCTTCTTCTACTATTTCGTCTACTTGCATTTTGGACCCCATTAATGTCGCAGACTTAGCTAGAGAGCGGAAGGGGCGGACTTCTTTTTGAACAATGGTATAACAAACGGCGATTAACATTATTGTTGCGATACCGAGAAATATCAGTTGGCGACCATCGACAAACTTATCTGTCAATGCATTGAAGGATAGCGGTAATACCGTGGCTAAATAGAGCCACTCCCGCTCAGATAACTGAACCTGAATCACCACGATAGGTAGGTCTAGCTCTCCTAATACGAGGCTGTACTCTTTCCAGAGCGTCGGTACTTCGTTAAGTTTGATGCCCGAGTTAAAAAGACGTAAGTCTTCTCGGTTTGTAATTGTGACATCCACTGATTGGTATGACTTAAGGTTATTAACAAAATAATACCCAGCTTGATTTTCCATGTTAGGCACTAGCGAGTGATTGGCTAGCGACGGCATATTTAGCCGCTGATTGTTCATTGATATGAAAAATCGCGTACCGCCCATATTTCTTAATTGCTCTAGTACGAGGTGGCGATAGTTTGTGGGGAGATCGGTGAGGTAGTTAACGGTATCGGAAGCCGCTAAGGAAATGGCTGACATTGCATGTTCGGCAGAGGTTTTTTTAGATGCTGAGGTAGAAGAATACCAGACGATGCCAGCAAAAACCTCAGCAAGAATTATTACGGCAATCATGGATAAGGTGATACGTATAACCATAGAGCCGGATAGGAACCGCTTCATTACAAGCCACAAATCTGTTGTGATTCAATAACTAGCATATAGCCTTTATTTCTTACCGAGATGATGAGATCACGCTCGTTGTCACGTAGCTGCTTTCGTAGTCGGCTGACTTGAACATCAATGCCCCTTTCAAGAGGTTCGGCGTTACGCCCCCATAGCGCTTGAGCAATCTCGTCTCTGCTTAATAATTTATTCGGGCACTTTAGCATTAATGTTAGCAAGGTATAATCTGCGCCGGACAATGAAATCGTATCACCATCATCACTTATTAGTTGCCGTTTTAGTGTGTCAAAGGTCCAACCCATGAAGCGAACCTTTCTTGAAGTATACTCATGGTTATAGGCGGTTCTGCGTAACAGCGCTTTTATTCTGGCGAGTAACTCTCTTGGGTTGAACGATTTGGTAATATAGTCATCAGCGCCAATTTCTAATCCAGCGATTCGATCCGCGTCATCTGTGACTGCGGTTAACATAATAATGGGAATGGCGGAGTCATGGCGTAATTTTCGACACAGTGTTAAGCCATCATCGCCGGGCATCATAATATCAAGAATAATCAGATCAGGCGTTATAACATCAAGCGTGCGCCACATTTGACTACCATCAAGGGCGGTATATACCTTAAAATTCGCCTCTGAGAGGTATTCGCTAAGAGCATCAAGAATTTCTTGGTTATCATCAACAATTAGAATGACTTTACTGTCCACTTTCCTGTCCCATAATAGGGTATTCCTTGACTGTGAACATCTTTTGCATCGAATTCAAGAGAGACGATTTCAAAATGTGCGCAATCCCCAGAATGTAACGAAACCGCTAACAAACCCGTTTCCATTTGTAACCTTCAATATTGTCGCTATTGATACGCTTTAAATGTCACTAAACCAATCAATTGAGGGTATAACAATGGTCGGAAATTTGAATAGCATTCTGTCGAAGCTTTCCTCGATAGGAAAAGCGCTAATGTTACCTATATCTATTTTGCCAGCCGCGGGCTTGCTCCTAGCATTTGGTGCGAAATTGGATATTCCATTAATGATGCGCGCTGGCGGTGTCATCTTTGATAACCTTGCGCTGCTGTTTGCAGTTGGTGCTGCAGTCGGTTTAACTAAAGAGTCTGGTATTGCTGCGTTGGCTGCTATTGTCGCAATGGCTGTAATGAATGCGACAATGGGCGTCGCACTGGGTATTACGCCTGAAATGGCAATGGGAGGGGGGCGCTATACCATGGTAATGGGGATCCCTTCTTTGCAAACGGGTGTATTTGGTGGCTTGATTGCGGGTGTTTTGGCTGCGGTGATGTATCAGCGCTTTTTTAATACAAAACTCCCTGATTTTTTAGGTTTTTTCTCAGGAAAAAGGTTTGTTCCGATTGTCACAGCGTTTTCTGCGTTTCTTATTGGCTTAGTATTGCCCTATATATGGTCTTATATTCAATCAGGTATTGATTCACTTTCTCATATGGCTAATGGCGGGAATATGTATATGTCCACTTTCATTTATGGCTTTATGGAGCGGGCACTTATTCCTTTAGGTCTACACCATATCTTTTATAGCCCATATTGGTTCTCTTTTGGAGAATACACAACAACAGCTGGTACTATAGTTAATGGTGACCACACTATTTGGTTTAAGATGTTGGAAGATGGAGTAACGAGTTTTTCTAATAGTGAGTATCAAGAAGCGGGTAAGTTTCTTTCTGGCAACTTTGCTATTTATATGTTTGCGTTTCCAGCTGCATGTTTAGCAATGTATCATGAGGCGAAGGATAGAAATAAAAAAATTGCTGCTGGTATTCTTGGTTCTGCGGCACTGACTTCGTTTGTTACTGGAATCACTGAGCCTGTAGAGTTTGCCTTCATCTTTATTGCACCAGTATTGTATATATTTTCTGCTATTATGGCTGGTATCTCTTACTCTGTTACCTATGCACTCGATGTTCATATAGGAAAGACTTTCTCAGCGGGCATTATTGACTTTGTTTCTTTCGGTGTACTGCCTTCGATGGATGGATTTAATACCAACTGGATCAACGTTATCTTTTGGGGTATGGCGATGGCAGCTATCTACTATTCCGTGTTTAGGTTTGCGATAAGAAAATTTGATCTTAAAACGGTAGGTAGGGATGAGGTTAATGCTATTACTCTCAGTAATGAGGAGTTAGCCACTGAAATCGTTACTCTCATTGGGGGGCACGATAATATCACTTCTGTTGGGGCATGTATTACACGGTTAAGGTTACAAATTAAAGACCAAGCCGTGGTTAAAGAAGATGCCATTAAATCGCTAGGTGCGATGGGAGTAATTAAAGTGGGGTCAACGGGATTGCAAATTATACTCGGTGCAAAGGCGCAATTTGTAGCAGAGATTATTAATGCTAACGGTGTTCAGCATTCTGAGAAGAACATGACATACACACCAGGTATCCAGTAATTGTTATTGGATATTTATAATTTGCAAAAATGGGTTTTAGAACGTTTCTTTTAAGGCGCTTTTAGCGCCTTTTTTTGTAAACCCCAAGACCCATAGAAAAAATGTGATTTTTTGTGTTGGAGATGATTTGTGGTCGGGTTTAGCATTACCCCTACCAACAGGTGAAGAGGGCTGATGTATGTGACCCTGTTGTCGTCGTTAATGAGGATGTTAATCCTGAGTGGGTTAGTGAACGTGTGATTGCGGTCACTTTATTGGGTAGTGAAATGTTATTTGTGTATATATCGCCTTTATCCTAAATAAATTGAACAATTTGACATAGCCATTGCGCCAATTTGAGTAGCCCTTAAAATAGAAATAACCAAAGCTAAATGCATGTTTATATATTATAAAAAGGATAAATGACAAAATGAGTGGCGATATCATTAAAATCTCAAGAAACACGGAAAATGCACCAATAAGTGTTTCATCAACACAATCAGTAGCTTTCTCTCACTATAATAATATTTCAGCCCAATTGCCGATAGATCCTAAAACAGGGGAAATTATCGTTGGTTGTGTAAAAGATCAAGCGAAGCAGTGTTTAAATAATATTAAAGCGATTGTAGAAAGCATTGATCACGTGATGGATGATGTTGTTAAACTCAATATCTTTATTAAGAACGCTTCTGATATCGCGGCTGTGGACGACGTTTATACTACTTTCTTTCAAGATGCGTTGCCAACGCGCACGGTGGTAATGGTGGCAGCTTTACCAATCAGTGATGCCTTGATTCAAATTGATGCACTTATCTCAAATGGTGAAGGAACTACACCACAAGCGCCTTGTGAGCTGATCAAAGTATCAAGAAACACCGATAAAGCCCCGCAGGGCCTATATTCGCAAACTGTTGCGTTTTCTCACTACAATAACCTTTCATCACAATTACCGATAGATCCTGCCACTGGTAATATCGTTGCTGGTGGTGTAGCAGAGCAGACTGAGCAGTGCTTTAATAACATTAAAGCGATTCTAGAAAGTATCGATCATTGCATGGACGATATTGTTAAAACAACAGTGTATTTGAATGATGTTTCCGACGCAGAAATCGTCAATCAAGTCAGTGCAAAATTCTTCTCAGGCTATGTACCAACACGAACAGTGGTTGGCGTTGCCGCGTTGCCGATGGATGCATTGGTACAAATTGATACTGTTGTTTCTCATGGAGACGGTACACCGCCTCAGCTTCCGGAAGATGCAAGCCTAATCGTGATAGAAGCAAATAATACAGAGAATGCGCCAAGCGTACCTTATTCTCATACAGTGGCTTTTTCTCATTATAATCATATTTCAGGTCAGTTACCTTTAGATCCAACAACGAATGAAATCGTATCTGGTGGTATAAAAGAACAAGCTAATCAATGTCTAAAAAATATTAAGGCAATTGTAGAAAGTGTCGATCACGTCATGGATGACGCGGTTAAAATAAATATCCAACTTAAAAACATCGAAGATATTGATGCGGTAAACGATATTTATAACACTTACTTCACTGGCGATCTGCCTGCGAGAACGGTTGTCGGAGTTTCTGCTATTCCTATGGATGCGTTAGTGCAAATTGATGCAGTGATATCTAACTGTGAAGGTACGCCGCCGCAACAATAACCTTTAAGGGGGCGGTATAAAAAGAAACACAGCCATGTAAACGTACGTGGCTGTGTTTACTTCGTATCAACCTGTCGCGATAAATGAGGTGATGATTACCACATTAGGTCATCAGGAACGACAAATTCAGCATACGGGTCGTCTTCTGACAGCTCTTCTTCCGAAGCTGACTTGTTTTCGATGATGGTTTCTTCATCTCGAGCTGCAATTTTGTAAGCGACAGAAGACGGAATGACGACATAAGTTTCGTCATAGCGAGCGATTGATAGAACACCTTTGATCAACTGCTCTCTGGTCTCTTGCTCTACATAAAGAGATTTAACAAAGGTACCATCGGTGAAGTTGTACTTGATATCGCCATTTTTGATATCAACTTTGTTCATTTCGATCAGCTGCTTCACTTGAGCTTTAATCTCTTTGCTCAATAGTTGCTCATCTCTTTGCTTGTTAAGCTCGATATCGCGTAGGCGCTGTGCTTCTTTGTTTTGCTCTGCTGCGCTTTTTGCTTCGCGGGCTTGAACGCGAGATTTCTTTTTGCTCTTCTTGGCTTTTTTCAATTTCTTTTCGTTGACGAGGCCAACTTTTAGCAACTGATCTTGTAAGCTTAGTTTTGACATGTGTTACCCAAGTTCGTTTTTTTCCATTTTCTCATTTCTTGATACTTTTGCCACTTTTTATTCACCTAGTTAGTGGCGATTGCCCCAGTTTTGACTGGTAATTGGTGTTCATATCGGCGTAACCAAGCCTAGCGTAGCATTGTGTCAATTTATAGTTAGGAGTTGAATAATTCATTGATCTAAAAATACTCTACTCTTACCATAGCGGGTTTTATGATTCGGTTCTTGACCAAGCATCATGTTACCCTCATTGAGTATCAAGAGACGATAGAGACACTATGTATTATATTCGACACCTTATTCCTCTGCTGGCTACTTTTTTCTCTCTAATTGCGTGCAGTGATAATACAGGGCGGGATATAGATAACGAGTTAGCGCTGTTCTCACACCCTACCCACATCGACGATCGCTTAGTTCTTGGGAGAACTGAGTTGGTTTATTTTAATGATATTAAAGGCTTAGATGGTGTTGGTTTTCCTGCCAAAATTGACACTGGAGCGGATTCAACGTCTATTTATGCCGAAAATATTCAAATATTGCCTCGCAGCGACCAGTTTGATGGTTTGGACGGTGATGAGCTGATCGAGGCGATTATCTATGAATATAATCGCGTTAGAAAAACAGAATTACGTGATCGCGATGATCTGAGCGACATTATGGTGGAATTTGACTTGCGGCACCCCCATAGCGGCGAGTTGAAGTCTTATCGTACCGAGTTGCTTCGAGTTGCCCTTGTGAAGGCGAGAGACACGGAAGGCTTTTTGTACCGACCTGTGGTGATGATGCCAATAACCATTGCTGGAATGACGGTAGAAACGGAAGTGAATCTTGCAGATAGAAGTGTCTTTTCCACCCCGATATTGATCGGAAAAACATTTCTACGACAACATGCATGGGTAGATGCTGGTTATGATTACCTGCAATTACAAGATAATGCCGCTGTGATTGGACGACGTGAAAAGGCAACCATTTTGGGGATGCCAGTGAACGTAAGTATCTCATTGGATAATAGCTATAGTGCATTGCATGCCGAGGATATCGAGATAGACCGGTCTGAACGCCGGGTTGAATTTATGTTGACGGGAAATAATGGTAAGAAAAAGAAGGTTGACCTGCCTTATGTGCGGATCGTGCCGTTCAGTTCTGGCGAGCGTCCTTTAGTTTATGTGCCTGTGCGATTAGGTCCAGCTGATAGTAATAATCGTACCGAAATGATCCAAGTCACATTGGCCGACCGTTCTGAGAGTAGCACCGAGTTAAGGCTAGGCAAAGAGACACTGAATCGGTTGTACTTTGTTGATATGACACAAGAGTATCTGGCTGATAAGCCATTAAAGTCGATTCGTGAGTGGGCAGAAACCGATGATATGTTTGTCGTGAGCCCGCAAGAAGTGATCAATGTAGACGGTATTGATGTGGTGGCTGAGCCAGCATTAATGCTGAAGACGTCGGTGCTAGAGGTTGCCAAGCTTGAAGAGCGAACCAAAGGGGCTGCGAGTTACACGATTCAGGGTATAGACGATAGACTGTTGGAAGAAACTTCTCGTATTCGTTCCCGTATTGCTGTCGGTGATTTACAGCGCGTTACGGTTGATACCGCGCTCTCTTTTGGCGGATTAGAATGGGAAGACAGATTAGCACTTCAACAACGAGATAGCCGTGAAACGGAAGCGTCAGTTCTACGCGTGTCGCCGTCAATGCTAAAACGCCCTGTGTTGATCAATACGCGTTCAATTGACATTTTTAATAAAGTTGCACCATTGCAAGCTGGTTATATAGAACATGTTGAAATGGAAGGACTCTTTTTTCCTGCCAAGTTGGATACAGGAGCTGATGTAAGCTCGCTTAGCGCAAAAGAGATAGAGATTTTTGAGCTGGACGGCCATCGCTGGGTAAACTTTATTTACACCAATTCAGATGGTGCCGAGCAGAAATTCACACGTAAAATAGTGAATAAAATGCGGGTAAAACCACGTCCTGGCGAAGAAGCAACCGTGCGCCCTGTTGTTAAAATGACGGTGATGATGGGTGATGTTACCAAGACTATCGAAGTTAATTTGCGTGACCGTTCGGCATTCGATTATAGCCTGATACTGGGGCGTAACTTTCTGAATAACAATATTATTGTTAGTAGTGATGAGCGTTATATTCACACAGGCCAATCACGATAGGCATGAATGCCCCTTGGGTGAACCGAGGGGCAATGTTGCAATTCTTTATTTTACACGTTCAACTACTTTACAAATATCGTGAGAAGTTTGTTTTGAGAAATAGCGGCATTAAGCCGCTATAAAGATGGGAATTACTCAACCCGTAAGCCATAAGATTTGAACTTTTCAAGAACACGATCAATTTCGTCGCTAGGCAACACTGGAACCTCACCCGTTGGAAGTAGTTTTAGATAGAGTTCTGCCAACACTTCCACCTCATGCGCTAACCATAGTGCTTTATCAAGGTTAACTTCACCAGCAATTAAACCATGGTGTTGAAGAAGCGTTGCTTTGTAATCCACCATCACTGATGCAACATTGTCCGCCAGTTCTGGCGTTCCAAATGTCGCATAAGGAACGCAAGGGATTTGATGACCTCCTCCGACTGCCACCATATAGTGAATTGCTGGGATCGCTTTATTTAAAATAGAAACGCCAGCACAATTTAGGGAATGATTATGAACAACCGCATGTAGGTCATCACGAGTTTGATATACCACTTGGTGGAAGCGCCATTCGCTGGACGGAATTTTGCCTTCTTCGAAGTTACCTTGGTCGTCGACATAAACGATGTGTTCGGGCGTCATTTGGTCATAGGCAATGCCTGTAGGGGTAATTAGCATCCCCTCTTTATATCTCGCACTCACATTACCAGCGGTGCCTTGATTCAAACCTAATTCAGTCATTTTAAGGCAGGTATCGATAATTTTCTGAGCTAAATGTTCTCTAGACATAGGTTTCTTCTTTTAATTTTGATAATGGGTGAAGTGTGTGGATATTCATCTGTTGATATATCGACATATTGGTTGCTGGCGTGATAACGATCTGTTCTGGAGCCATATTTTTTTGTGCTTCTTCTAGCGATGTATATTGGCCTAAACCATAGAACGCTGTCATAGCAGCACCAATCGCCGTTGTTTCTGGCTCGTTAACAATATGGATAGGTAAATTCAATATATCGGCGCGAATTTGATTCCATAATCTATTTTTTGTACCTCCACCGACACACAACAGCTGTTTGGTTTTAAACTGAGCGCGTGTTTCCAGCTCGCTTAAGCTGTGATTTAGCTTGACAGCCAATGCCTCTAACGCTGCGCGATATATGGCCTCGGGCGGGGTGTTCTTTTGCAGACCAGTAATATGCCATGCTTGGTCGCGACTAGGGACAAAGTGTGGTGTAACTTGCACACCATTTGAACCCGCAGGTATGCACTGTGCTGCTTCAATGATGGTTTGGTATCGATTACTTTCAGCGACAAGGCTAGGGAAATAGGTGTTCATCAGTGGTTCTAAAATACCAGATGAGAGCCATTGAATACCTGGATTTAGCAGTTGCTTATCAGCATCAAACTCCGTTGTCATTGTTGGCGACGGATAGGTTAGTGGTGGCGAGAACTGTTCGACTCGCGCCATCAATATTTCCCATGTCCCAGAGCTCAATACTGGCTGATTTTGGGCTGCGCCAGAGCCTAAAATGGCAAACTGTGTATCGTGCCCCGCTGAAATTACGGGTAATCCTGCCGGTAAATTGAGCTGCTTTGCAATCGAAGGTAACAAGGGGCCAATCGTTTGTCCCGCTTCAACGAGTGGTGGGAAACGTGTTTTATTTAGACCTAACGCGTCTAGGGTCGTATTACACCAGTCGCGAGTTGAGAGGTCGGTTAACATGGATGTGCCAGCCATTGAATAGTCAGTGGTTAGCCTTCCCGTCAAGCGATGGGTGAAAATGGATGAGATAAAGACAAATTTATCCATTTCCTTGAAGAGGTCGGGCTGATTTTCCTTTATCCAAATGAGCTTATACAGAGTATTAAAACTAAAATCACCAATACCGTTGCGCTGATAAAGCGTTGCAGGATCTAAGTATTGTTTCAATTTCTGCATGACATCAAGCGTACGCGGACACTTCCACGCGATAACTGGCGCCATCTGCTGTTGGTTTAGATCAAACGGCGCGCCATCGACACCAAATGTGGTAACCGCGATGCCGACAATTTTCGTTACATCAATTTTTCCTTGAATTTGATGACTGCAAATACAGAACTTCTCCCATATTTGCTCGGTATCCCAATGATGGAATCCAGTGTGCGCATCTACATGAGTTTCGTTGGCAATGTGGTGTGATGCCAGTACAGAACCGTCTGAATCGATGACAATGGCACGAACGTTGGTCGCGCCACAGTCTAGGATTAAGACAGCATTGTCTTGAATAGACATGCTAACTGTTCCTTTTATCGATAAAGTGGACCAAAGGTTTGACAAGCACGGTAATCTTGCCCTTCGACATCCATGCCAAACGCACTCCACGTGCTTGGACGGAAAATCTGGCTATCATCGACATTGTGCATGCTAACCGGAATACGCAGCATAGAAGCAAGCGTAATCAAATCTGAACCAACATGACCATAAGAGAGTACACCATGATTTGCGCCCCAGTTGGCCATAACCGAATAAACGTCTTTAAACGCATTGTTGTCAGCTAAGCGTGGGACGAACCACGTTGTTGGCCAAGTTTCATTGGTTCGCTCATTGAGTGTTTTATGGACGTCGTCAGGAAGCTCAATAGACCAACCCTCAGCAATTTGTAAAACAGGACCAATGCCTTTAATGATATTGATGCGGCTTAGAGTGAATGGCATACCGCCTTCAGTCAGATACTGCGATGAGAAACCACCCCCACGGAAATACTCGCTAACGGCGGCCGGCCAGCGTGTATTTTCCAGGCAATGCTTCACATCAGCTTCGTTTACTTCCCAATGTGGCTTTATAACAGGGTTGCCTTCTTCATCGCGCTGCTGTCCTGTACCATCCAATGCTGCAGAGCCGGAGTTTACTAAATGAATAAACCCGCTCTCTGGTCTATATCCGGTCACTCGTTCTACCGAATCTTCGCTCCAGTATGTACGTACATCTGCGAAAACTTGCGCTTGTCCTGACAGCAAGTGGCCGAACAACATGTTTACCCCATTGAGAGAGTCATTTTCTGTCGCCATCAAGTGAGGGGCACGGATGCCATTCCAATCAAAACTAGAGTTGAGAATGGCTTCCATGAAATCGCCGTTAGGAAGGTGATCGGTCCAATGGCGCTGACCTTGGAATCCTGCCAAGATAGCATTATGGCCCAGCCCTTCTTCTCCAAGTCCAAGTTTGCTCAACTCAGGGTTACCGACCATTAGGTCACGACAGATCATGGTCATTTTCACCACATCTTGCCAAACTTGTTGCTTTTCCTCTGCGCTAAATTGCTGCGCTTGCGGATTTGGGTCAGTGCCTTCTTTACAGTGCTGGCTTACCCAGCTCATTGCCAAGTCAAACTCTGCTTTGTCGTAAACTTCACGGTCAAGGCGTCGCTTAATTTCAATCATATCGACATATTCGTTGCGCATTCCCAGATAGTCTTGGAAGAACGATTGATCAACGATTGAACCAGCAATGCCCATGGATACAGAGCCGATTGAGAGGTAAGATTTTCCACGCATGGTCGCAACGGTTAAACCAGCGCGTGCAAAACGGAGCAGTTTTTCTTGGACGTCTTCTGGAATTGACGTGTCATCGGCATCTTGAACATCTTGGCTGTAAATAGAGAATGCAGGCAGACCCATCTGGTTATGGCCAGCTAGCGCGGCGGCAAGATAGACTGCACCCGGGCGTTCAGTACCGTTAAATCCCCAAATAGCTTTAGGCATGTGAGGATCCATATCAATGGTTTCTGAACCATAGCACCAACATGGCGTAACGGTTAAGGTCAGTCCGACATTTTCTCTGCGGAATTTCTCAGCGCAAGCAGCCGCTTCAGCAACACCACCAATGGTTGAATCAGCGATGACGCACTCAACGCTTTCGCCGCTCGGATGACGTAACGAGCTAACTAAAAAATTGGCGACATTGACAGCCATATTCATGGTTTGTTGCTCTAATGACTCACGAACACCTTGACGGCGTCCATCAATAGTCGGTCGAATACCGATTTTAGGAAGAGAAGATACTGATGTATTCATTAAAACCTCAAATAGACTCAGATAATAGGTAATGGAATAACCCAAGGAATAGATAGAATAATAAAAGCTAATGTTCTAATTAGTATCTAATTCAAAATAGAACGTCGTAAATTGTGATCCAAAGTCAATTATTGAGCATTGTAACAATGAGTTTGAGGAATTATTTTGCCCGTTAATGCGGCGAGAATGCCCGTATTGGGCATTGTGATTGGTTTTTTTTATGTTTGCAGTCAATACCACATAATAATGACCGCTTTGTGTGGTTTATTGGCGTATTCGGGCGGTTTGCGAAGTGATCTACAGCACATATTGGTTTTATATCACAAAGGAATTGTGATGGAGGTCATGAAGCAAATTATTAATAACTAACATTCGCACAAAAAGCAGGTTGAATTGGGTAAGGTATTTGCACTCAGTACTCTTTGTTAATGCTTATAATGAAAAAAAATGAAATTAGACAATCTAAGATTTTAGAGGCACTGGATGTAAATGGAGAGTTAAGTGTAAATGAACTCTCCAAGTTGTGTGGCGTCTCAATTGAAACTATTCGTCGTGATCTAAATTTATTAGATAAAAGCAAAAGGTTAGTAAGGACACATGGTGGTGCTGTTCCAATCCAACACAAGGATATTGGTAACTCTTTTACAAAAAGGCAAAGGAATCATACTGAATGTAAGAAAACCATTGCATTACATGCTCTTAACTATGTTGTGGAAGGATCTGTTATTGGTTTAGACGCGAGTTCAACTTCTTGGCATGTCGCTCAGGTAATTCCAGATATTCCGATAACGGTTGTTACAAACTCGTTAGAGATTACCTTGTTATTATCGAAAAAAGATAATATTCACGTGATTTGTACAGGCGGAAGTTATTCAACGAAATACGCATCTTTCTATGGGCATTTAACAATGCAGTGCTTGTCCCGACTCTCATTGGATGCAGTATTTATATCATGCTCTGCATTTAATCCAAAAACTGGGGTTTGGGAGTCAAACGAATTTAACGCGTCTGTAAAGCAAGCAATGATGAAATCAGCAGATCAAGTAATTTTACTGGCAGACGCCAGCAAAATTAATAGAAGAGGTCTCATTCAATTGACCACCTTTGATAAGGTCGATGTGTTAATTTGTGATCAAAGTTTAAATCATGGTGACCTGGAACAAATAAATAGCCAAGCTGTACTTTGTCTCACTTAGCGATGCTTTGCTTCTATTAACTATTAGTAATACCTATTAACATTTATTGGGAATATAATGAATAAGTTTGCATTGGCAAAACGCCAAGTCCATCTAGATTTTCACACCAGCAGTTTAATTCCAGATGTGGCTATAGAATTTAATGTTGAGACCTTTATTCAACAATTATCTACAGCAGGCGTAAACTCAATCACTTGCTTTGGGCGCTGTCACCATGGCATGCTTTACTATCCGTCTAACGTGCATCAAGACGCAATTCATCCTCACCTAGCCAATAGGGACTTGTTAGCAGAGCAATTAGGAGCGTGTAAAAAAGCGGGCATTAAAGCGCCGATATATTTAACGATTCAATGGGATCAGTTGCAATCAGAAAGCCATCCAGAATGGTGTATGCAAGATCGCCATGGTGGCCCAATCGTGGCGGATTGGTCAAAACCAGGTTATTACCATGACGGTTTTTATACGTTTTTGTGCATTAATTCGCCGTATCGCCAGTTTGTTTTTGAAGAAGTGTCAGAATTACAAGAGATGTATGACGTTGATGGATTCTTTTTCGATATTACTTATGTGAAAGATTGCCACTGTCAGCATTGCCGTAACAAGATGGTGCTGCAAGGTATCGACTTACTAGATGAAAAAGCCACACTAGCGTTTGCAGCGCAGTCATTAGCAGATTTTAAGCAGGAACTATCGGCAAGAATTCGCTCGAAGAAGCCAGAAGCTACTGTTTATTATAATACCTCTCATGTGCACCCGGGCTATCACCGTTTTATCGATGCACTATCGCATATCGAGGTGGAATCGCTTCCTTCGGGCGGCTGGGGCTATGATCACTTTCCTGTTGTAGGCCGTTACGCACGAACGCTTGGCAAGCCAGTGATGGGTATGACGGGAAAATTTCATACTTATTGGGGGGATTTTCACTCCCTTAAAAATACAGAGGCATTGGAATATGAGTGCTTTTTGATTAATGCACTTAATGCATCTTGTTCCATTGGCGATCAGATGCACCCGGATGGGCAGCTATCTAAGGCAGGCTATGAGTTAATTGGCCGAGTATATAATCAATTGGCCGAGCTAGAACCTTATTGTACCAATGCAGTACCCGTTGTCGAGTTAGCGATATTGAATCCAGAAGAGGGCATCCTTGATGCTGACTTGGACGTTTCTCGCTCTTTGATTGGGGCTACTCGGCTCTTACAAGAAGCTGGTTTCCAATTTGATATTATTGACAGCTTGGCAGACTTGTCGCATTACCGTTTGTTAATCTTGGTGGACGATTATCCACTAACACCTGAAATTGCGGCTCGGTTAGATAACTACGTTACGAATGGCGGTAAATTATTGGCTGCTGGCAGTGGGCCATTTACCGAGGATAACCTTGAGTCTCTTATTGCCGATTTAGGTGTTATCCCTAAAGGCGAGATACCTTACAGCCCTGATTACTTCGTCCCTCGTGGTGAGTTATCGCATTTGGCAAAAGACCATTCAGTTCCTGCTGAAGAAACGGCGATGTATCTCGGTGGCGTGAAAGTTGCGGCAAAAGAAAACAGTAAAGTACTCGGTGATACTTACGCGCCATATTTTAATCGTCAAGGGCGGAATTTCTGCTCTCATCAACATACACCTTCAAGCCATAAGGTATCTCATCCGGCACTAGTCAGAACCGAAAGAACGGCTTACTTCAGCAACCCGGTGTTTACGTTATATGGCCAAAAAGCTCCTCGTGCTGTGCGTTCATTGGTGGCTGATCAATGCCGTTCACTACTTGAAGAGACACTAATTGAACACAATGGACCCGCTTCATTGTTGGTAACCCTAAACCATCAACCAGACGAACAGCGTTATGTTTTGCATTTACTGCATTACGTGCCGGAAACAAAATGTTCTGACTTGTTGATTGTCGACTCAATACTTCCGCTGCACGATTTAACAATAAAAGTAAACCTGCCACGCATTAAAACACTTAGTACGACAAGAGCCGGTGAACAAATAACGCAGCAAACTATTACCGAACGTGACGTCACTATTACCGTTGGAAAGCTAAACGGTTATCAGCTGATTACCCTAGATTATTAAGGAGCAAATATGATCCTCTCACCCATCGACTGGGCTTTAATAGCCAGTTATTTTCTTTTCTCGCTCTATATAGGGTTACGTTACCGTAAGCAAGCCAGTAAGAGTATGAGTGATTTCTTTGTATCTGGAAGGAACTTAACTTGGTGGATGGCTGGTACGTCCATGGTTGCTACCTCCTTTGCCGCAGACACCCCGTTGGCCATTACGGCATTTATTGCCCGCGACGGTCTTGCGGGTAACTGGTTCTGGTGGGCAGCCGCCATGTCCGGTATGTTGGTGGCATTTTTGTATGCACGCATGTGGCGTCGATCTGAAGTGGTGACAGATACCGAACTTCTTGAGTTACGTTATACCGGCAAGCCTGCTGCAGTGTTGCGAGGATACCGTGCATCTTACATCGCACTTTTCGTCTGCACCATAGTGATGGGTTGGGTAACGGGCGCAATGGTGAATGTTTTGAAGCACACCGTTCTTGTTGACAGTGTTGGAAGTATCCCGCACATCGATTGGATAATCATCGCTTGCTTATTAGCAGCCACCGCAGCTTATACGCTATTGGCGGGCTTGAAGGGTGTTGTTGTGACAGATTTCTTCCAATTTATGGTTGCTATGATCGGTTGTATTATTCTTGCCGTGGTGGCGGTGTCACATATTGGCGGCATTGATGTCATGCAGGAAAAACTGGTAGAGAACTACGGCAGTACGCAGGTAATGGATATGATGCCGGGTTTTGGTGAAGACTCTTGGTTACCGCTCGATATCTTCTTTATCTTGATCTTTGTGCGTTGGTGGGCGTCATCTGGGCCGGGTGATGAGCCGGGTGGTGGTGGTGCGCAGCTGCAGCGCCTACTTTCAACAAAAAACGAGAAAGAGTCGGTAAAAGCAGCGTTGTGGTACTCCATTGCTAACTATTGTGTACGCCCTTGGCCTTGGATTATTGCTGCATTTGCCGCTCTAGCGCTATTCCCTGAATTACGCTTAATGGCAGAATCAGGCACTGGCGACCCAGGTGTTGGTTATCCAATGCTAATTACCGCTGTATCACCACCAGGGCTAGCTGGCTTGATGTTGGTCGTGTTCTTTGCTGCTTATATGTCAACGATTAGCTCGATCATTAACTGGGGTGCATCGTTCTTAGTCAATGATGTTTACAAACGCTTCGTTAGAAAAGGTGAATCAGAAAGGCATTATGCGAAAGCATCTAAAGCGGGCACCTTTGTGGTACTTATTTTAGGGGGCATTGTTGCTTACCTAATGCAAGATGTTTCGATTGATGAAGCATGGAAAATTCTGGCTGCGCTTGGTGCTGGTACAGGGCCAGTATTCTTATTGCGTTGGTTCTGGTGGCGTATTAATGCATGGACTGAAATTTCAGCGATGCTCTCGTCATTGGTGGTATCGTTAACGCTTAATTCAGTACTTGATGTTCGAACTGAATATGTGATTGTTATTACCTGTTTTGTTACGATTGCGGTGTGGTTAACGGTCACATTGTTAACGAAGCCAGAACCGGAAGAGCACCTTTCAGCGTTCTATCGCAAAGTGCGTCCGGGTGGCCCTGGTTGGGGACCGATAGCTGCGGCTAATCCTGATGTAAATGTTGATAAGCACATTGGTTTATCTGTACTGGCAGCAATGGTTGCATCACTCGGTGTCTTCTTTGTGCTGGGGGCAATTAAATACCTTATCTTCTTCAATGCGAGCTGGTTGGCGATTACGTTAGGATCGACATTCCTCTGCTTCTATGTTGTTGCTATCCTAATGCGTAAAATTGGGTTGACGGATGATGTCGTTGAACCAGTAACTGCATAAATAGACATAAGTTAATGTAGGGCTTCTTTATCAAAGAAGCCCTTTTTCTGTATGAAAAGCTGGTGGTAATGGCTGATAGATAGATATAGACAATCATCGATAATAAAAAGGACAGATTATGATCTTATTAACAAACTCAGAAGCTTGGCCAGGTATTGATGATGCGGCGGATCAGTTGCAAGCTGGTGCCAACGGATTAGATGCGATTATGTGTGGTATTGAAAAAGTTGAGGAAAACCCGCTAATTAGAAGTGTTGGTTATGGCGGATGGCCAAATTTACTCGGAGAAATGGAGTTCGATGGAGCTGTGATGGATGGCGATACGTTAAGGACGGGCGCTGTTGGTGCGGTGAAAGGTCACTACCATGTGACTCGGATAGCTAGAAAAGTGATGGATAACTTGAATCATGAAATTCTCGTGGGTGAGGGGGCCACACGTTTTGCGGCAGAAATGGGGTTTAGTTGCTCCAATCCGTTATTTGAAGACTCAAAGAAAACGTGGTGGAAAAAGGTTCAAGATGTCACGGGGGAAGACAATCCAGATCTTACTAAATATGAACTGGCACCGTTGAACTCGATGATAACAGACCCAGAGAAAGTACGTGATACGACAGTGTTTCTTTCTAAAGATAGCCGCGCTAGCATTTATACTGCGACGAGCACATCTGGTTGGGCGTGGAAATACCCGGGGAGATTAGGCGACTCTCCGATCGCAGGAGCTGGATTTTATGCCGATAGCCGTTATGGTGCCGCAGCCTGTACCCATACAGGTGAAATGACAATTCGTGCCAATACGTCATATTCAATTGTGATGGCGATGCGATTGGGATACTCATTGCACGAGGCTGTTGATATGGCCATTGTCGAATTAACTCATCTCAAAGGCGGGTTCTTAGGTGGGGTCGTGATTCACGCCATTGATAAAAATGATAATTACCGCGTCGTCAATGTTGGCTGTGAAGGAGAAATTAAATACTGGTTATATAAATCAGGCATGGATAAACCACAACAGTGCACCGCAGAGAAGTACGATTTGTATAAGTAGCCGCAGTTCTGATATCAACAATACAGATTTAACGTTACATCTACTCATATTTAGTAGAAGGTTAGCACTAGAATAGACGTGTCATACAAGGCTATTCAGAGCAAATTGAGTGTCAGTTTAGGAGTTGCTGGCGTCAACGTGCGCTTTTTGCTAGCAAGCCAAAAATGATAGGCACTCCGCAGTGATTTTACAATATAGAGACAGAGAATGCCCAAGATTGATTTTACGGTAGGTGCCCTTGATGCACAAAAACAGGGCCAACTAACTGCTGGTTTTGAGTCCCATAGCCAGACGCAAATGGCGCCAGCTTATCGCAAGGAGAGTTTTAATTGGACGGTTCAAGATGATCAAGGCAACCTGATTGCTGCACTCACTGCTGATCTGTTGTGGGAATGGCTTTATATCGATGAACTGTGGGTTGACGAAAGTTGTCGCGGGACAGGATTGGGCAAGCAATTGGTAGAGAAGGCAGAAGAGTATGCAATCGCTCAAGCGCTGTCAGGCCTATGGTTGTGGACCCAGAGCTGGCAGGCACCGGCGTTTTATCAGCGTTTAGGCTTTGAAGAGTTTACGCGTTTTGAAAATTTCCCTACAGGGCATAGCCGCATTGGATTAAGGAAATCGTTGGTTCGTTGATAAAGAGACAGCCCGGCGGAGATGCAACCACATTTGACGCTTTTATACTCATTCAGTCTTTGATTTATTATCATTGCTTTCACTATGCAAAGAACCTGCATATAATTGCGGTGAATATTTCCGGCAGGAGCCACACATTGTGTGCTCCTGCTTTTTTATGAGTGTGATAAATGAATAAACACAATTCAGTGGGATTAGTTGGTCTGATCGCCATCGTGTTCGGCTCGATGATTGGCAGTGGCATCTTTAGCATTCCGCAAAACATGGCAGAGCAAGCGTCAGTTGGTGCTGTTGCACTATCGTGGCTGATTACCGGCATTGGCATGCTATTTTTGGTGCAAACCTTTAAGGTACTGGCCACACATAAATCAGATCTGAATTCAGGTATTTTCTCATACGCGAAGGCAGGGTTTGGTGAGTACATAGGTTTCCACTCGGCTTGGGGCTATTGGCTGATGAGCTGTATGGGCAATGTTGCCCTTGCCGTCATGATTAATGATTCATTGGGGCTATTTTTCCCTGTATTGCTAAATCATGGTATTGAGACCGTTATATTATGTTCATCTCTATTGTGGGGAATGAACAATATAGCGCTACGCGGTACAGGCAGCTCGTCGGCACTTAACATTGTTTCCACTGTTGGTAAGTTGTTAGGTCTGATTCTCATTGTTGGCATTGTTATCTATAGCTTTGAGCCGAAACAATTAACGGTGGATGTGTGGGGGGAAGAGGCAGCGCTTGGCTCGCTGTTTAAACAGATCCAAAGTACGATGATGGTGACATTATGGTGTTTTGTCGGTATTGAAGGTGCTGTTGTTCTGTCAGGCCGTGCCAAGAAGAAGTCTGATGTTGGTAAAGCAACATTGATAGGCTTTTTAGTGGCGATATTGATGTATAGCTTAATATCGGTGTTAGCGTTTGGTATTTTACCGCAGTCGGAGCTGTCTCAGTTATCTAACCCCTCAGCGGCATCACTGCTGGAACATGCAATAGGGCCAAATGGTCGTTTGTTGGTGAATGTGTGTGTTCTCATTTCAGTGTTGGGTGCGTTGGTTGCGTGGACCATGCTAGTGGCGGAAGTCCCTTATGAAGCGGCAAAAGTTGGCGAATTTCCAGCTTTTTTAAGTAAAACGAATCGCAATGATGCGCCATCTTCCGCGTTGCATGTGTCTACGACATTTATGCAGATCTGCGTCTTGGTGGTGGTCGCCTTTGAGAATGTCTATCTGGCGGCGATAAACATCGCATCAGTAATGGTTTTACCATGCTATTTATTGAGCTGTCTGTATTTGGTCAAGCTGTCATTGAAGCCGAGCGAGCTCGGTTTAGACAGGTTTAAGCCGAGTTACTTATTGATTGCGACCGTTGCTTCATTATATTGCCTCTGGTTGATCACTGCTGCGGGCCTTGAGTACCTGTTGATGGCGACGATCTTATATTCGATTGGTATTCCGTTTTTCAAATACACGCATAAACAAAAGATTGCGGCTGGCGAGCAAGTGTATACCACCGCTGATAAGTGGCTAGAGTGGGGGCTGTTTTTAGCTGCTATTGTTTCTATTTACTTAATGAGCACAGGGTATCTTCATGCATAACGTTTGTGGTCGTTGGTTAGGCTAATGATAGAACAAGATAAGACACCTAAAGCCACATGGTTCTCTTAGAATTGGTTTATCCTTAAGAAGGTAACCGTGCTTGAGGATAAGGTGTGGCTAGACAACGTGAAATTACACTACGATTTTTAGCAGAGCCAAGCGATGTGAACTTTGGTGGGAAGGTACATGGTGGCGCAGTGATGAAGTGGATCGATCTTGCTGCGTATGCTTGCTCGGCTGGTTGGAGTGGGAAATACTGCATTACTGCCTACGCGGGAGGAATTCGTTTTGTTTCGCCAATTTTAGTGGGTAACCTTGTTGAGGTCAGTGCTGCCATTATCTATACCGGTACCTCTTCAATGCACCTTGCGATTGATGTACAAGCCGCCGACCCTAAGGTTCTAGATAAACGTCTTACGACACACTGTATCGTGATAATGGTTGCAGTGGACGAGTTAGGTAAGCCGAGTAAGGTGCCACAATGGATACCGCAGACAGAGCGCGATATTGCCCTACATGATTCAGCGTTAAAATTAATGGACATGAGAAAAGAAATTGGCGAAGAGATGGAGGCACACGTCAAGTATTTAAAATAGGTGATCTTTAGTGCAAATTGACCGAGTAATTGTCTGTTAGGTAGATGCGTTATCACAATTTGTTAACCTTCGGGTGGCAACATAGCCTAAGTATCGGATACGTTTATTGTATGCAGGGATAGCGGAGAGGGATATGAGCGAAACGAGTATCGATTTTGTTAGGCGAGAGCTGTTCTATTCGGTATGCCGGGATACGTTAATTCTGGAAGATGAGCCATACTCCGAGAATGCAAGAGAATACTGCCTTTGGCTTCTAAATCATGATTTAGACAAATGTGTGGGTGAATGTAATCAACAGGTGCATTTCAACTGTGAACATACCCTCTCCCGTCTAGCTGACGATTTGGCGCAGCAGCGGCATAAAGAAGAGGGCAGAATATTCAGCCCAGAGCTATTTATTTAGATGTGAGTATTTTCACACGCAGCCAAGAGCGCTTTAGCTTTTTGCATTGGCTGCACTTTCTTGTTTGTTAACGCTTCTGTTTCGTAGCGTGATACCCGCTTCGATAACTGTAAACAGCAGACCAAGCCAAATAAAGCCAAATGTGACGGCCTTTACCTGATCGAATACCTCACCAAACACAATAACCGCGAGTAAGAATTGTAGACTCGGCTCGATGTATTGCATCAGCCCAATCATTGTCAGTGTGGTGCGTTTTACCGCCATTGAGTAGAAAATGAGTGGTAGAAGCGTGACAGGTGCCGCTCCAAGGTAGAGCATTAGCGTTAATGAATCACTATTAAACGCTACGGTTCCAACAGTTGCAGATTTGAACAGCAGAAATAGGATGGCGATGGGTGCGAGTGATAGTGACTCCAAAAATAACTGCGTCATAGCGGGAAAGGTGACGCTCTTTTTACACCAACCATACAGTGTAAAAAAGCTGGCCATGATCAGTGCAATGATGGGTAACTCACCATACTGCCAAATTTGATAACTGATCCCGATTGTTGCTAAGCATAGTGCGATAATTTGCCCCTCGGTTAGGCGATCTTTCATTACGACTACGCCGAGAGCGACGACCATAATAGGATTAATAAAAAAACCTAGGCTCGCTTCAAGCACCCGGCCATTGGTCATCGCCCACGTAAACGCATACCAAGATACGCACATTAAACTCCCTGATAAGGCTGAAAACGCCACAGAGCGTTTATTTTCTAACAGCAATTGCTTGCTTGGAAGCTTGCCCTCGAAAGCAATAACCAGTAATAGGCAAAATGGAACAGAGCCTAAAATACGCAATGCCAGCAGCTCATCCATATTGGGAGAAGGCAAAAATTGAAAATAGAGCGGCAATAAACCCCAGAGGGCAAAGGAGGTGGCGGCAAGTATGTTGCCTAAGCTTTTTGTTTGCATTTCTTAGCTAATAATAACCATGGAAGAGAGGGTGCTATAGTAACGCGCTTATTCTTATAATCCTATAATCTATTGCATAGTTTAAAGACAATGAAATAGCCCGAATTGTGCAGGTGGCTTGATGTCATAGACAATAAAACGCCGAGCAGATGCTCGGCGTTGATTATTATGATGTACAACCTTGGCACAACACGCGTTGGCTTGTCAGTTGTTTCGTACAATTATTCGTTATTTAGCAGCGTGAGTGCCTGATTAACGATGTTCTCTTCAGTGAAGCCAAACATTTTAAATAGCTCGCCCGCTGGTGCTGATTCACCAAAGCTTGTCATGCCAATAACACGGCCCTGTAAACCAACATATTTGTACCAATAGTCCGCAATACCCGCTTCAATGGCAATACGCTTTGTTACGTTAGGCGGTAATACCGATGCTTTGTACTCTGCACATTGACTCTCAAAGACATCCGTTGCTGGCATAGAGACAACACGTACCGCTTTACCTTGTTCGGTTAATGTACGAGCGGCATTTATTGCTAACTCGACCTCCGATCCTGTTGCGATAAGAATAAGTTCTGGTGTTGTTGCGCAATCTTGGAGGATATATCCTCCTTTTGCGACAGCCGCTAATTGAGACGCATCTCTCTTTTGTTGAGCCAAGTTTTGACGCGAGAAGATCAGTGATGTTGGACCATCTTTGCGCTCAATGGCATATTTCCAAGCCACAGCTGATTCTACTTGGTCACAAGGTCGCCACGTGCTCATATTTGGCGTAAGGCGTAATGATGCTATTTGCTCGACAGGCTGGTGGGTTGGTCCATCTTCACCTAAGCCAATAGAATCATGAGTATAGACTTGAATATTCTGTACTTTCATCAATGCAGCCATGCGCATTGCATTGCGAGCGTACTCCATAAACATCAGGAAGGTTGCGCCATAAGGAATAAAACCACCATGTAACGCAATACCATTGATAATGGCGGTCATACCAAACTCACGCACACCATAATGGATGTAGTTTCCTGATGCGTCGTCCGCCGTGACAGGCACAGAACCTGACCACATGGTGAGATTGGATGGAGCAAGGTCTGCAGACCCTCCCATAAATTCAGGTAACAGTTGACCAAACGCTTCTAGTGTATTTTGTGATGCTTTACGTGATGCGATATTGGCTGGATTTGCTTGTAAATCAGCAATAATATCCTTTGTCTTTTGCTCCCATTCTTGCGGAAGCTCACCCTCTACTCGGCGTTTGAACTCTGCAGCCAATTCAGGATACGCCTTCGCGTACGCTGCATACTTTTCGTTCCACGCCTGCTCTTTAATCTCACCTGTCTCTTTGGCATTCCAGCTCGCATAAATATCTGAAGGAATCTCAAATGGCGCGTGCTCCCAACCAAGGAACTCTCGTGCCGCCGCTATTTCTGCATCGCCTAGTGGTGCACCATGGCAATCGTGAGAACCACTTTTGTTTGGTGAACCAAAGCCGATAATGGTTTTGCAGCAAATTAAAGTTGGTCGTGTTGTGTCACTTTTAGCGGCTTCAATTGCAGCATTGATCGCGTCACTGTCGTGGCCATCAACCGCTGGAATAACGTGCCAGCCATAGGACTCAAAGCGCTTGGCAGTGTCGTCGGTAAACCATCCTTCTACTTCGCCATCGATAGAAATGCCATTGTCATCCCAGAAAGCGATCAGTTTGCCTAACCCTAATGTGCCTGCCAGTGAACACGCTTCATGGGAAATGCCTTCCATCAAGCAACCATCGCCAAGGAAGGTATAGGTAAAGTGGTCGACAACCGTATGTTCGTCACGGTTAAATTGAGCGGCTAAGGACTTTTCGGCTATCGCCATACCAACAGCATTGGTGATGCCTTGCCCTAATGGTCCTGTCGTGGTTTCAATACCAGGTGCGTAGCCGTATTCTGGATGTCCAGGGGTTTTAGAGTGAAGCTGGCGGAAGTTCTTTAGCTCATCAATTGGCAAGTCATAGCCAGAAAGATGAAGCAAAGAGTAGATCAGCATTGACCCATGTCCATTAGACAAAACGAACCGATCGCGGTCTGCCCAGTTAGGATTCGCCGGGTTGTGATTAAGGTGGCTACGCCATAAAACTTCGGCAATGTCAGCCATTCCCATTGGTGCACCTGGATGGCCGGAGTTGGCTTTTTGAACGCCATCCATACTAAGAGCACGAATCGCATTGGCTAGCACTTTACGTTCCATATTAATACCTAACAAAGTTATTCTGTAATGATAGAAAAATGCAGCGGTTAACGCTGCACTCTTTTGAATTAGTTATAGTTTTTCCGCAATCATTGCGTCAAGTTTACCTTGGTCAATGGCAAAGTTGCGGATACCTTCAGCCAGTTTCTCAACAGCCATTGGGTCTTGATTGTGTTCCCACAGGAATTGCGCATGTGTCATTGGTTCTGGGCGCTCCTGTGGTTCAACATCTGGGATAAGTTTGTGTTCAACTACACCTTGTGCTTCTGTCAGTTCTTGCAGTAACTGCGGGCTAATAGTTAGACGGTCGCAACCCGCGAGTTCCAATATTTCCCCGGTATTGCGGAAGCTGGCTCCCATAACAACGGTGTTATAACCATTTGCTTTGTAATAGTTATAGATGCGAGTAACTGATACTACGCCTGGATCTTCTTGTGCTTCAAAGTCTCGGCCTTCTTTCGCTTTGTACCAATCCATGATGCGGCCAACGAATGGTGAAATCAGGAAAGCGCCAGCTTCAGCACATGCACGCGCTTGAGCGAAAGAGAACAGAAGAGTTAGGTTACAGTTGATGCCTTCTTTCTCAAGAATTTCGGCTGCGCGAATGCCTTCCCAAGTTGATGCCAGTTTAATTAAAATACGATCATTGCTAATGCCAGCATCGTTATACAGCTTAATCAACTTGCGCGCTTTTTCTACGCTGGCTTGAGTATCATAAGAAAGGCATGCGTCAACTTCTGTGGAAATGCGGCCAGGGACGACGCTCAAGATTTCTTTACCGATATTGACCGCAAGCATGTCTGCTGTGTCTTCAATTTGTTGTGCTTTATCGTCACTCTGCTGTTTTGCCCATGCAATCGCTTGATCGATAAGAGGCGCATACTCTTCGATCTGTGCCGCTTTGAGTATAAGTGAAGGGTTGGTCGTGGCATCTTGAGGTTGATATTTTCTAATAGCTTCAATATCGCCTGTATCTGCGACGACGGTGGTGAATTGGCGTAGTTGTTCTAGTTTATTACTCATACCTGACGACCTTGTATTGGCTGATGATCCGTTAGCGTTAGCAATGCTACATAGCTAGCATACTGTATAGCTCAAAAAAACGCCCACATGCATTTAACAAAATGAAATGTTCATGGTAAAACGAAGTGTTCGTTTGGATCTGTTGTGAACTTATGTATGGTTAGTTTTGCAAATTTAACGCTATCATGTCAATGACAACACCTTACAAAGTCTATTGTTATTTCTGTAAGTGGTTGATTTTAATTGCAAAGATATTGTTCGGCTAAATTTTCCCTTAAGTTTCAATTCTGTTCATTTGTTCAGCGTGGAGATCATTTGAGGGGTGCTGTGATGTTAAAAGTTTGTAGGGGGCGACAACGGTGTATGCTGTTTGGATAGTTTAGAATGTTTAAACCTATATTATTAGGAAAGTTGAGAGTTAAGCGTGTGCGAGATCACGCTTTATTTTTTGGTGACGAATGCGGATTCGTTAACGAGGTGAGCAATTGCAGCAGACAATAATGCAATTGTTACTGGCCTGATTGGTGAGGATTACCTTTGCTGAGAAGTGCGTTTATGCTTAGCGGGGTTGATAAAATATTGGCTTTTTGCGCCGCAGGTTGATTGAACACTGCCGTTAGGTTGTGCAAACTTTGATAGATACTTAATAGGTGTTGTAGCATCATTGGGTGCGAGTAGCGGCGTGGTTCGTCAAGGTACGCATGAAAATAGTGCCGATAGTTATCGACATAGCGTTTATTCTTGTCTAGCCTTGCTTGCGCTAACCAATGCTTTTCTCTACCCACTTGTTTCCCTAAATGACAAATCCCTTTACTGCCTTTGGCGTTACGATTAATCGCCCATCTGTCACGCCACCATCCCACTAATACGATATCTACCTTGTCGCTAGGTTGGTCCATTTCACCGATTGATTCGACATAAACGGGTGAGAGTGAACCATTGGCGACTTCTTGTTTAAAGATTGAGACGATGGCAGAGCGCAATAGTGGCTCTTGCGGTAAGTAAAGTGCCGTGTTGTCTATGTTTAAAAAGGGTTTTAGGTGCAGGAAATGCCCATAAACCATATATTGGCTACGAATTAGGCTGCCGTTATTTGGATAGCGATAAAAATCACTTTGGTGTAAAGGCTCTTCTACGTTGTGGCGGCTCATAATTTGTCTGTATCTGCCTTCAATTCGGCTTAACAGCTGTTCTGGCCATATAGATGGATTTGCTTCACCATGGTTAACACTATCTAATGGCAAATACTGGCAGTTTGAGTCAAAAGGATTATGTTGCCCACATTCTGGTGGTGCAATAAGATTCTCATAATTAGTGCTTTGCGAAAGAATGTAACCACTCTCTTCATCTGCAATTGTTAGCCAGTCAACGCCATTATGGCTTTTGGGTTGAAGCTCATTGATGGTAACGGATAAGTGCTGTAATGGTTTGTGGCGCAGTATGGCATGTTGGAAAATGGCGCTGACATGCTGACACCGTTGCGCGATTAACTGCAAGTGGTGATAAAAACTCTTTGGGTTGAGGCTTAACTCGCGACAAATATCCCGCACAGGTTTTGATTGTACCAATTGCTCAATGATTTTAGCGTGGATATCGAGATGGCTATTTGGCGCTGAAAATGGATCAGTAAAGGTTGTTCTGCAATGTTTGCAACGCAAGCGCTGGCGTAACCCGCTATAACCAAAATGTTGATATAGTTCAGGGTAGAGTACCGCGGGGGTCGAATAATGCTGACATTGTTCATTGGTACAGCCGGGCAGGCGATCAAGCGAGGCTTGACGCTGAGCTTCATGCTTTACTTCTATATTGGAAAGTAGGGGAGGAAATGCACCGCACTCTCTGCATATCATCGCTGGTCGAGATGGGTTTGAATGTTGCAAAATATAATATTGCTCATCTTCTAAACCAAAATTTCGACACGCCAATGTTTTACAAAAATTTAGTTGTAATCCATCTGCCGGCAACGGTAGCTTCCCTGTGCTCACAAATCATCCCCTTAAAGCTAAATTAAATAGTTAGCGTCGTCTCCAGAGCAACTCGCATCATTTCATCAAATGATTTTTGACGATCTTCTGAACTCAGCTTTTCACCACGCTTAATGTGGTCAGACACGGTTAGAATTGTCAGTGCCTTCGCCCCTAATTCAGCAGCAACACCATAAATACCAGCAGCTTCCATATCTACGCCATAGATCCCAAGGCTTTCCATTTTATCGAAAAGATCTGCTTCAGGGCTATAAAATAAATCAGCAGAGAACACGTTTCCAACACGAACTGACACATTTTGTGCACGCGCAGCATTAACCGCATTTTCTAGTAAAGTGAAATCAGCAATGGCTGCGAAATCATGGTTATTAAAACGAATACGGTTAACTTTAGAATCTGTCGATGCGCCCATGGCAACAATGACATCCATCAGTTTTACATCGTCATGTACTGCACCACAACTACCAACACGGATAATGTTTTTAACACCGTACTCTTTGATCAATTCATGAACGTAAATAGAGCAAGAAGGAATACCCATGCCATGGCCCATTACAGATACGCGTTGGCCTTTATAAGTACCCGTGTAGCCGTACATGTTACGAACATCGCAAACGAGTTCAGCGTTTTCAAGGTAGTTTTCGGCAATAAATTTTGCTCGAAGTGGGTCTCCAGGCATTAGAACCGTTTCAGCAAACGCGCCTGATTTCGCATTGATATGTGGTGTAGTCATATTCGAGAATCCTTGTTAAGCCTATTGTGATTAAGAAAAGAAACGTTCAACAATTGCGTGATACGCCGTACCACCTAGATAAACACCAACAATACCCATAATACCAGGCAGCACCGGTGGAGCAGGTAAAGGTAGTTTTATTGCACTAAAGAGTAGTCCTACAACAAGGCCGGCAAATGTCGCAAGTAGTAATTCGTTCATTTCTTTTCCTTTGAGTCTTGGTGTGACTAATTGGTGTCACTGGAAACTGAATAATAGTTTAGGGGTTGCGTCGTTTTACCTTGTGATCTAATTCACATAACCGAACGAGAGCTGTATGAATTTTGCGCATGTTTACCAATTGTGTTGTTTGTGGGGTGTTAATCGTTTGCGTGTGATGTTTATACTTCAGAATTATCGCCGTTTTTTAAGCCCATATGAGTACTCTTCATCTTTATGAGTGAAATATAGGCAAGCTGCCGATGTAATCGATTACATCGAAGGGCAAACCCTTCCCCGCAACGCGCCTGTAACTGAAGTGACTAAAATGTGCTGATGGGTTGGGTGTTTATGCATAAGCTGTGTGTTGTGCTAATTGTGATTGTCAGGTTGACGACAGGTGCGGTCCTGTATTCTTTATGTTGTAATTAGCTCAAAATTATTAACAATTTATTCTGGATACGTTTCTCCATTGTCAGCTGTTGTAGAGGAAGAATAAGGTATTACCAGTTAACTATTTACTTTAGCGTCTAAATGCCGCAAATTAGGCGATTGTACTCAGTGTGTGATGTGACGCACATTGAATGAAGAGACAGAGGATGTCCATAAAATCAGGCTTGTACCTCATAAAGCGTGATTCTTTGTATACCCCCTTCTCTAATATTTAGTTGTAAAAACGCCATATTCACCAGCATAACTTTTTGAGATTTAGTCGTTCAAAGCTGATGGATTTGATAATAACATTGGCTCATCGCGTCATGTTAACGACATGTTGATAATGTATGTTTGAAGTTATATTACAACGATAGGCATTAACTCCAACCTTGTACAGTCCGTTGGGGCTAAGTCTTACAGAACAGTTGCCATCATGTTCTTGAGGCGTGTTTTAATATTTAAATGGAATAATTATGCAAGTAGGTATACCAAGAGAGTGTTTGAGTCACGAGACTCGCGTAGCTGCAACGCCAGCAACTATAGAACAATTAATAAAGCTTGGGTTTAGCGTAGTAGTAGAAGCGGGAGCCGGTGATAAGGCAAGCTTTATGGACAACGCCTACCAGAACGCAGGTGCTGAAGTTATTTCAGATGCCGACATGGTCTGGGCGAGTGACATCGTGTTAAAAGTCAATGCGCCACTCGACGAAGAAATTGCATTATTACAAGACGGTGCAACCTTAATCTCCTTCATTTGGCCCGCCCAAAATGAAGCACTAATGACCAAGTTATCGCAAAGAAATATCAATGTGATGGCGATGGACGCTGTGCCTCGGATTTCACGTGCTCAATCTTTGGATGCGTTAAGTTCAATGGCCAATATCGCTGGCTATCGTGCAGTGGTAGAAGCTGCGAACGAATTTGGCCGCTTCTTTACGGGACAAATTACTGCTGCTGGTAAAGTTCCACCTGCAAAAGTCTTGGTGATTGGGGCCGGTGTTGCCGGACTTGCCGCGATCGGTGCGGCAGGGAGCCTTGGTGCCGTTGTTCGAGCTTTTGATACCCGTCCAGAGGTAAAAGAGCAAATTAACTCAATGGGCGCGGAGTTTCTTGAACTTGATTTCGAAGAAGAGGATACCGGTAACGGTGACGGCTACGCCAAGGTAATGAGTAAAGCGTTTATCGATGCTGAGATGAAGCTATTTGCCGAACAGGCAAAAGAGGTCGATATCATTATTACCACGGCATTGATTCCAGGGAAGCCAGCGCCGCGCTTAATTACTGCAGAAATGGTTGAATCAATGAAGCCGGGTAGCGTTATCGTTGATTTGGCTGCGGCAACGGGTGGTAACTGTGAGCTGACACAAAAAGAGCAACTCACGTTGACCGAGAACGGCGTAAAAATCATTGGTTATACTGATTTGGCGGGGCGCTTAGCCGCACAGGCTTCTCAGCTTTATGGAACAAACTTGGTTAACCTCCTTAAATTACTGGCACCTGAGAAAGAAGGCAACATTACCATTAATTTTGATGATGTTGTTATTCGTGGCGTCACCGTTATAAAAGAGGGCGAAGTCACTTGGCCCGCGCCACCAATTCAAGTCGCAGCTGCTCCTCAACCTGAGGTTAAAGTTATTGAGGCGCCGGTAGAGCCGAAGAAAAAATCCATTTTACCCAAAATTGGCTTAGGGGTTGTTGGCGCCATTGCTTATACCTCGTTAGCGGGTGTTGTTCCTGCTGAATTTCTCAACCATTTAATGGTTTTCGCCTTAGCTTGTGTGATTGGTTATTACTTAATCTGGGATGTGACAGCGTCTTTGCACACGCCGTTGATGTCTGTAACCAATGCCATTTCGGGCATTGTTATTGTTGGTGCGTTGTTGCAGATGGGATCGGCGAGTGCTGTGGTAATGATCTTAGCGTTCTTTGCCACGTTTGTAGCCACCGTTAATATTGCTGGCGGCTTTGCCGTTACTCAACGCATGCTTAAAATGTTCCAGAAATAAGGGTTGTGAAAACTATGTCGAATGAAGCATTAACAGCAATCCAAGATGCTGTAGAACAAATCAAACAAAGCGCTATTGCTGTCGAGCAAGCGGCAGAAAGTGTTGTATTAAACTCAACTTCAGCGCTAGGTGAGTCCAGTGCAATGGTAGAAGCCAGCTATCTTGTAGCCGCAGTTTTGTTTATTTTGAGCTTAGGGAGTTTGTCAAAACAGGAAACCTCGCAACGTGGTATTTACGTTGGTATTGCTGGTATGGTGGTTGCCTTAGTTGCGACACTGGCGAGCGATCAGGTGTCTAACCTTGGCTATATTCTAGCGGCGATGCTGGGTGGTGGTTTACTTGGGGTGCGCTGGGCCAACAAAGTTGAAATGACGGCCATGCCAGAAATGGTGGCTATTCTTAATAGTTTTGGTGGTTTAGCTGCGGTGTTTATCGGTTTTAATAGCTTTGCTGATAATGCCATTACTGATCCGGTCATGCTGGGCATTAACTCAACTCTGGTTTACCTTGGGGTTTTCATTGGCCTTGTTACCTTTGTTGGTTCGTTGGTTGCTTGGGGTAAGCTCAACGGTAAAGTGAAATCGAGCGCATTAACCTTGCCACATCGCCATAAGATGAACTTAGTCGCTCTGATTGTTGTGACTGTTCTGATGTTGAGCTTTGTGTCTGCCGGCGCTGAAGCGACTGTTTGGCCGTTGCTTATTATGTCAGTTATTGCCGTTGCATTTGGTGTTCACCTTGTCATGTCTATCGGCGGTGCAGACATGCCAGTCGTGGTATCGATGTTAAACTCTTATTCTGGTTGGGCTGGTGCAGCAACAGGCCTGTTACTAGGTAACAATCTGTTAATTGTGATTGGTGCGCTAGTGGGCTCATCGGGCGCAATTTTGAGTTTCGTTATGTGTAAAGCGATGAACCGATCGTTTTTGTCTGTCATTGCTGGTGGTTTTGGTGCAGCAGAAGGCACAACCACAGGGGAGGTTGTTGAAGGTGAATATCAAGTCACTGACGCCGACCGAGTGGCAGATATGTTGAAAAACTCCAAGAACGTGATTATTACCCCAGGGTATGGCATGGCAGTGGCGCAAGCACAGTACCCGGTACAGGAAATTACCGAGAAATTGCGTGCACTGGGTGTGAATGTTCGTTTCGGTATCCACCCTGTGGCAGGGCGTTTACCAGGGCATATGAACGTGTTGTTGGCTGAAGCAAAAGTGCCTTACGATATCGTATTGGAAATGGACGAAATCAATGACGATTTTGATGATACGACAACGGTATTGGTGATTGGCGCGAACGACACGGTGAACCCTGCGGCGAAAGAAGAAGGCTCTCCTATTGCCGGCATGCCAGTGCTGGAAGTTTGGAATGCAGAGAACGTTGTAGTCTTTAAACGTTCAATGGCGACCGGTTATGCTGGGGTTCAGAACCCACTCTTCTTCAAAGAGAATACGCAAATGCTATTTGGCGATGCGAAAGAGAGTGTTAGTGCGATTGCAAAAGCACTAGCGGCTTAACGCTCTATATGGGTTAAGTTAAAAGCAATTATTGGCATAAATTGCATGAGATGAACCAGTAGCGGAAACGCTGCTGGTTTTTTTCGTTTAGGCTAACGGTCTTTGCAGTAGACCGCATACTGATCTAACTTATCCGCTGGTAAGTTATGACGAGAACGCACTATCTCTCCGCTGCTTTGCTATTTACGCACGAACAGAAACGTTCTGGAGTTGTCATGATATGTCGCTTTCATCCCAAACCTAGCACTCTCTCACCTTCTTTTGTATTGTTCTTCTCTATATGTTCCTAAGATATTGTCAAAATGATCTGATTAAATTGGGTTAGATCATTGAAAGTAATAAAGAAAGATATAATCTTAACGAGATATCTATATTCAATGGATAACGACAAATAAAAAGGAAATCTAATGTTCAAAAAAGGACTTCTATTGCTGATAGTATCGGTAAGTCTTACTTGTGCTGCGAGCCCAATTACGTTTACCGATGCAGCAAATAGAGAAATCACGCTAGAGAAGCCAGCAGAAAGAGTTGCCATCTTATACAACTATACCGACTATGCTGCCGTTGCTGGTGAGGAGTGTTTTGAACGTGTTGTAGGCATTGGTAAAAAAGCGTGGTATGGATGGCGTAATGGAATTTGGAATCACTATGCTAAAGTTTGCCCTGAAATAGAAGAAATTGAAGATGTTGGGCTTCTTCGTTACGGCGACTTTTATATGGAACAAGCAATAGCTCTTGCTCCAGAGGTCATGATTTTGCCAATGTGGCAGTACGATGCTATTTCTGAGGTACAAAAGAAACAGTTTCAAGATGCAAACATTGAACTTGTTGTTACTGACTATGCAAGTCAAAAACTTGAAAGCCATATTACAAGCACGATTGCCATTGGTCATGTCATAGGAAAGGTGGATCGAGCAGAAGATATTGTTACCTTCTATCGAGAACAAATTAATGATGTTATTGCCCGAGTAGGTCAAGTTAATCAACAGCCCAATTATTATGTAGAAAAAGGCCAAAAGGGAGCGCTAAACCAAGATGAAACATGGTCAAAAGTTGTTTGGGGGCAAATGGGGGACACCGCCGGAGGTAAAAACATTGCAGATGGCGTGATTAAGGCGGGAAAGAATGGCACGCTAACGTCTGAAAAAGTTCTTTTCAGCAACCCGGAACACATTTTCATCACAGGCTCACACTGGGTTAAAAATCCAGATGCACTATCAATGGGATACATTATTAATCAGTCTGACGCAAATAATGTGCTTGTTTCATACAAGAATCGTTTAGGTTGGTCGGATATATCGGCGGTTAAGTCAGGACAACTCTATGGTGTACACCATGGTTTAGCGAGAAGTTTGATGGATTTTTCTGCTATTCAGTTTATGGCTGCTCAATTCTATCCTGATAAAATGGAAGGGGTTGATGCAGAAGCAAACCTTATAAAATTCCATGAAAAGTTTTTACCTGTCGATTATCAAGGTTCTTGGCTATTTCAGGCTCAATTCTAAGTAATAAAGAATGTTAAAATATAATGATACTAGCAGCCCATTGTTCGGTCTGCTTTTACTCTCCGCGCTTTTGCTCATTTTATTTTTGATCGATCTGCAAGTTGGTACGTTTGATATATCATTGCAAAACATACTTCATACGCTTATTGGGATTGAAGAAAATCTACAGAAAGCGCTGGTGATTGAGAAAATTAGACTGCCAAAAACACTTATGGCCATCGTTGTCGGCGCGGCTCTAGCTATGGCTGGTTGTTTGCTACAAACATTACTCAATAACCCTATGGCAAGCCCATTTAGTTTAGGCGTATCCTCTGCGGCAGCCTTCGGAGCTGCAATAGCGATCCTTACTTCATTTTCAATACCATTGCTGTCCCCGAGCTTAACTGTTGCTTTTGGATCATTTGTCGCAGCAAGCTTATCATCATTAATTTTATATTGGTTCGTATCAAAAACACGAGCTAATGGAGCGACGTTAATACTTGTTGGGATACTGATCAACTTTACCTTTCAATCAGGGCTGTCTGCAGCACAGTTCTATGCTTCACCTGAAGACTTAGCACAAATCACTTTCTGGATGTTTGGATCGTTAGAGAGAGCGAGTTACAGCAAAGTATTAACGGTTTTTTTTGTAATACTAACCGCAATTTTTTTTACCATCCCACGAGTATGGTCTCTAACAGGGTTAAGGCAAGGTGATGAAAGAGCTGAAGCTAACGGAATACCGCTGAAAAAAGTTCGTTTACAGTTTTTACTTGTTGCTTCTTTGTTAACCTCAATTGCCATTTCTTTTGTCGGAATAATTGGTTTTATAGGGATAATATCCCCCCATATAGCACGGAGCATCTTTGGCGAAGACCACCGTTACTTAATCCCTAGTTCGATGTTGTTAGGGGCTAGTCTGATGGTTTCTGCATCTATCTTAAGTAAGGTTGTCAATCCCGGTGTAATATTTCCCATTGGTATCGTGACCGCTTTGGTTGGTGTGCCATTAATGCTTGTGGTGTTAGTGCGTAATCAAGGTGAGTTATGGAACTGACAATAAAAAATATCAACGTTAAGTTTGATGGCAAGGATGTTTTGAAATCAATAAGCTATAAATTCACGCCAGGGATTTATGGGCTGTTAGGGAAAAATGGTGCAGGGAAATCAACCTTACTCAATGCTCTTCGCAACAAACCTGATTTCAAATGGGACGGTGAAGTTTTTATTAATCAAAAGAGATTAGATACTGAATTTTTCAGAGATAACCTCAGCTATCTTCCTCAGAGTAATAGCGGTGACTCAGCCCTAACGGTAAAAGAAACCTTAATTATGGGGCTGTTTAACGAGCTAAGATGGGGAGTCTCTAAAGAGCAACTATTACAGGTTAATGACGCTATCGACAAGCTCGAAAATCAATTGAATATAAGAGGTTTAGCGAAGAAGAAACTCAATAAACTCAGTGGTGGACAGCGTCAGCTTGTTTTACTTGCTCAGTGCTTAATGAAAAGGCCTCGTATCTTACTTCTTGATGAGCCATGTACCTATTTAGACATTGGCAATCAACTTACTTTTATCAGCCGCATGAAAGAACTTAAAGATCTGATAATCATCAGTACAATGCATGAAATAAATTTAGCAGTACAACATGTTGATACAATCCTACTGCTTCATAATGGGGAGATTGCATATTCAGGGCATAGTTGCCATATCACGCCTGATGTATTACAAAAGGTATATGGAGTAAAAACGATCCTACTTGAACAAAATGATGTGCGAGATTTTGTTTTTACCGGGGTTGATCCGCATCACCAGTTATTGGCATCGAGTTAAGTAAGTACAATCATTAACGAGGATCATATGTCCTCGTTCTGAGGAAGGATACCGCTCAGATCCTCGACCTATTAACTAAAGTCAGCCAAATAACTCTGTGTTAAAGAGGTGCCATTATTCGCCTTTACTCCCAATCTCTCTAACCATCTCATACGCGCTCCAAGTCGCATTATTCGGGGCTTGGATGGCGTGTTGTTCAGAGACGACTTTAAAGCCGAGGCTTTCGTAGCACTGTTTAGCATGATGATTGTGCTGAAACACCGACAGGCTCAAATAACGATAACCTAACTCGTGCTGCATTCTGGCGATTAATCGCTCAACCTCTGCTACCTACATGCTCATTCTTAATTTTATGCGAGATGCTTATTGCTGACAGTAGTTAATAACATTTTACACACCCTTAATTAGCTGGCTATCATTTGAAAAACTTTCGATTGAAGCATTGTTTTAGGGGAATGATGATTAGGTGGGGAGAGTTTTGAGGTGGATTAAACAATTAGGCTAAAGCACTAAATATTCCCATTAGGCAATATAGCTATCACTATATTTAGTTCATGGTTAGTTGTTACAAATAAAGGATGCCTTATGTTATGGTTAGAATATTTGGTAAAATTATACTGTTATTTTTCCTCTGCTTTGTTTTATCTATTTCATGGGTGACTAGAGGTTCGGAGAAAGAAATGTTTAAAAAGAGTACTGTTGAGCTTTTCCCCCCAGTGAGCGGTCAGCTCACAAACCGCGGCAAGCCACTCACAGGCGTGAAACTAAAAAGAAGCTACGAATTTATCGATATTACAGATGGTGAAGTACATGATTACACAATAACAGACAGTGAAGGGCGATTTCATTTTCCAGAGTTAACGATGCAATCACGCCATGCCGACAATCCCTTTAGAACCAATGTTATTTGGCAAGGTATTCGCATCGATGACGATAATCAAAGCAATACTAAAGCAGATGAAGTTTACCTTTGGGATGCAAACTCTCATGGAGTTAAACATATTTCATATTTTGTTGAAATGCTTTCTGAGTTGAGTTGTGATCTGTCAACTGATGAAGAAACTATTTATATCATTCACTCTGATTACCCTACTGGGGTTGTAACCCTACCGGTCACTAGCATTTGCCGTTGGCCTGAACGTTCAAAAATAGAGAAGAGAAAAGCGGTAGATATTGAAAAATTTGGAGAGCTTCAAGACCTAGATAAATACGGCAATATTAACGGATTGATATAAGGAATTAAAATGACAACGCTTTCCCCCAAGTTGGCTTCTGAACTAGCTTTTCTTGCCTACTCAGTACGTAATAATAGTCGAAACGTTAAGCCTACCCCTTACACACAGAAATACTTTAAGCTTCTGAATAAAATGACAAGCAGAACAGGTGGCTATCTTTTCAATAAAGAAACGGGGTTTGCTGCTTTAGGTTATGGCGATGGGCGGTACAAAGGCGATGCAATTATCTCGATACGAGGAACAGAAATGACCTCTGGGCATGATTGGGGAACTAACGCTCAAATTGGTTTTAAGGGAAATGATAACGGGCAAGCAGTACATGCTGGCTTTCAGCGTACGTTTTCGTTGTTACGTCCACAACTTCAAAATTTTCTCGATGAGTGGCGCAATAATTCAAACACAGGGGTCGTGCATTGTATTGGACACAGTCTCGGCGGGGCTTTGGCCACACTAACTGCCGATTGGGTTGCGGCCAACTCTTATGCCAGCCATGTGAATTTATACACCTTTGGAGCGCCTCGGGTGGGCTTGCCAGGTTTTGCTAGCGCAAATACTAATAGAGTCAATAAAATTTTTCGCTGTACGCATGGTGCCGATGTGGTCCCTAAAGTACCACTTTGGCCTTTTGTTCACTCACCTTACAAAGGTTTTGAATTTCGGCTAGATGGAAGTCAGGGGATCAGCCCTAGTGCCCATGGTATGAATCCTTTAGCCGGTGCAGTGCCTGGTTATCTTAGTACAGCGCGAGGTGAAGACTGGCAGGTGTTGCAAAGAACTGCTAGTGATTTTCTTCCCCCAGTGCGGTTAGATTACAATAAGCGTAACCAAGCCAGCTATAGCAATTATTGGACTGACCGTTTAAGTGCAGCTCTAATTACCCTACTAAAAGACACAGGCTATTATTCAGCAGTAGCATTTCAAGGTGCTATTAGCGGCGGGGCGACTTTGTACGACTTCATCGCACAAACGTTGGTTAAAATAGCTGAAGCAGGAAAAACCGCCGCATCTCAAGTAAAAGGCTTGCTGGGCCATATGTTGGTATTTGCAGGAGCTGCTAGCTCAGTTGTCATAGATTTAACTTATAAAACAATTAGAGAAATTTTCAATAAAATGCTTAAACGGTTATACCAAGGCGTTAATGAAGCAATTAAACGCGTCAATGGCCAATAACTTTAACCATTTCATACGCGCTCCAAGTCGCGTTATTCGGGGCTTGGATGGCGTGTTGTTCAGAGACGACTTTAAAACCGAGGCTTTCGTAGCACTGTTTAGCATGATGATTGTGCTGAAACACCGACAAGCTCAGGTAACGATAACCTAACTCGTGCTGCGTTTTGGCGATTAATCGCTCAATCATTGTTTTTGCTACGCCTTGTCCTCGAAATGAGGGGTCAACAAAAACCCGACAAATGCGACCTTGATGAGCAGACAGTCGACGTAATTCAATAAACCCCGCGCTGGTGCCATTAATGTTTAATAGGTAAGGAAATATATCTGGTTGTGCGCAGTGAGTGGAGACTTGCTCGATAGTTAAAGGATAACGGTATACGGGCCCTCCCCATTGAAAGTTAAGTTCTTCAGATGTTATCCATTCCAAAAGCTTCACATAGTCAGTGGTTAAAAATGGCGTTAATTGCATTGCTCGTCCTTGATAGCAGTGTGGTTTGTTGTGAAGTGAATAGTTGACTATGTATAGAATGAAAAAGAAAAAGAAACAGCCAGCATCTGGGAAGGAGTAGCGTAGATACTGGCTGCCTGGGCTGAGTACACCGAACCCAATTCCTTTCAAAGTGTGCAGCGTGTTGAGCAACCCTGCACATTCATCAGCCTATAGGATTTTGTTGTCAGGTGAATAAACTTTGCGTGTTAATTTGAACTAGTTCGACTAAAAAGGTGCAGCGATTTCAAATTTCAGCATTTTTTGCGTAACAGGGTGCTCAAACTCAAGTAATCCAGCATGCAGGTGCAAGCGCTGCTCAGTCACACCGTAAAGATCATCGCCAACAATGCTCGCATTAAGTCCTAGCTGATGTGCGCAGTGAACCCGTAGCTGATGTGTCCGGCCTGTTTTAGGGAACAGGTGTACTTTGGTCTGCCCCTGTTTTTTCTCAATAACTTCCCATTCGGTTTCTGCGGGTTTGCCGTGCTCAAAACAGACCAATTGACGCGGTCGATCATAGAGATCCCCTCTTAAAGGCAAGGTGATGACCCCTTGATGCCCGTTAATCTCACAGTCTAATAGCGCGGTATAGCACTTGTTTACAGTACGCTGAATAAACTGTTGCTGAAGGTGCTTGTTCGCACGACGAGAACGAGCGAATACCATCAGACCCGATGTTGACATATCTAGGCGATGGACAACCAATGGCCCTTCGTCTGATGGAAATTGCTGTTTTATTCGGGTGTAGACCGAGTCTTGGATCGTTTTTCCGGGCACAGACAGAAACTCTGCAGGCTTATTAACCACAACGATGTGCTCATCATAATAGACGATTGGTAGCTCTTTACCTTGGGCTGGGTTGTTAAGCAGTGGATTATCATCAACCGTTAATCCTTGCAGCATGTGGGTAAGAATAGGCTCACATTTACCGTGGCATGAAGGATAGAAATGGCCATGCTTACGTATTTCTGATTTAGGGGAGCGCCCCCACCAAAATTCAGCCATAACGACCGGACGCAAATGATGCTTGTAAGCAAATTGCAGTAGCTTTGGTGCTGCACACTCACCAGCACCAGCAGGAGGTACGCCAAGGGATGTTTTGCTAAACAGTGTTTGTAAGTGACTTTCGTCGCCGTTTGCATTGAGAAAGCGGTATTGTTCGAAAAGCGTTTGCTGTAGCGTAGAAGAACGTTGTTTGCGCTCTTCGAGTAATGCATCAATATTTTTTTGGTGCAGAGCAATGTCTGCGTTTAACCCATCGGTGAGCGCTTGCCAATGCTGTTTTAGATCACGTAGCTGCAATTTTTCGATCACGCTTTCTTGGTTTAAGCGCGTTTTTAGTGCGTTACGCTCCTCAGTAGGGAGGTCGTCACAGGCGTTGCGGCGCAATTTACGCTGTTTACGTCCCTCTATCATTTTCGCTCGATGGTTGGCGATTTGCTCATCGCGATTTTTGATAGTCTGTTTTAATTCAGCATGCAGTATTGCAGCAGCAGTTGAAGAAGGGTGATCCTCTAACTCTTTGGTTATTTTATTAATCTTCCTTTGCTCTTTAAGAAAGAAGCTGCTTTCGGTCAGCATATCAAAAATAGGTGGTACAAACGGCGCTAGAATATTCTTATCTGCCAGTTTTCCAGAAAAGCCTGCGAGGTAGCCAAGTTGTCCATTCTCATTTTCTACCACTAACACACCAAACATTTTCCCGATAGCACTCTCTAAGTTGCCATTGAGGCCAAAATTGTGTTGCCATTCTTGTTGGGTCTTTAGGTGTTGCTGAAGCTCAGACGCAGCCTGTATCGCCAGTGGGTGTGGTTGATAATAAAATGGAAACGTGAATGACTCCGGCGTGTCGCCATGAAGAGATTGATCTTTAAAAGGGATGAAACAGTCGTTTAATGTCAGCATAGCAATTGGCAGCGGTAATCAACAGGGCGGCGATTTTACCTTGGAATCGGCCAAGGATCACCCTAAATCGAATCAGTGAAGAAGCGGGGAGATCGTCCGTTGAGAGGATAGATAACGCGACACAACATTATTTCGTAGCGATATCTTATTATACCGCAGCTGAATAGGCGATTGGCTTGGTTAGGCGGTCCTGTGTGGTTGCTTGCTCTGCTTTTTCGGTCAGAGAGAGTGATTCATAATAAGTTCAATAATATTTCACGTGATTTTATTTGTAGCTAAAAGTCTGAGATTTCAATGGAAAATAAGTGGTGGAAAGTTACATGAACAACCTATTTAACGGCGTTAATGTGGTTGCATATCATCGCGGCTACTTATTGGCTAGGGTTTATTACAGTGCGCACAATAGTGCACCGTCTGTCACATTGGCCGTTGAATAATAGGAGGGAATTATGATTGCAACGAATGATGTTGCTGGCATTAAGCAGGAAATTAGCTATGCAGTAAATGCGCTATTTCAACAGTTCGAGAAAGATAATGTACGAATGCCAACAACAGAGGAGTTTCGTTGTCTGTTCGCAGAGCAGGTAGAAGAGCTACTAGGCAGTGACCATGGCTGGCAACAAGTAGAGCGTGATGCGCTGAATGTGTTGAGTGAAAATGAACAAAAGGTATGGGCGGCGGCCTGTGAGCTGGAGGCTGAGATACGATTTAAACGCAGCCAGTTTGAAGACTACGAAGTATTTTAACGCATTAACCTGAATGAAGTAATCCTGTTCCGGGGGTAATACCAACGCGTTGACACCACGCACGATTTTTTTGGATTAAGTGTTGCAAGTTAACCCCAGTTTTAAGGTGGTTTCGCTCGCAGTACCATAACAACTCTTCTGTTGCTAAATTGCCAGATGCTCCCGGGGCATAGGGACATCCTCCCAGCCCAGCGGCACTCGTATCAAATCGTGTAATACCTAGCTCTATTGAACGAATAACGTTAGCCAATGCCATGCCATAGGTATTGTGATAGTGACCACTCAGCGCAGAGAGAGGAATTGTGGCGCTGACCTGTTCAATGACACTGGCGATCTGATTTGGAACTGCATGTCCGAGGGTGTCACCAAGGCTAATTTCGTCGCACCCCATTGAGAAGAGTTCTGTGGCAATGCTGGCAACTTGGGCTGCCGGAATTGCACCAGTAAACGGACAATCAACGATACACGAAAGATAACCACGTATCGCTAGCCCATTGCTTTTCGCTTGTTCGATGACAGGATAAAGGCGTTGCAAACTTTCATTAATAGAGCAGTGGCTATTTGCTTGGCTGAACAGCTCTGATGCAGCCGTGAAGACGGCGATATGTTTAGCGTCACACTGGAGTGCGAGTTCAAGCCCTTCGAGATTGGGAACTAAAACAGAAGCTGTTATACCAAATTTATTGGCTTCGATTAACACTTTCTCACTGTTTGCCATTGCCGGTATTCGCTTCGCTGACACCATGGCACCGACTTCTATATGTTTTAGGCCTACTTCAGCCAAGCCATGAATCAGTGCCAGCCTATCTGTCATGCTTAGTGGCGTTAATCCTTGTAGCCCATCGCGTGGGCCGACTTCGATGAGGGTTATGTTGTTCAAAATACCTCCTATGCTTACTCTTGGTTGTCCCAAGGCGGTCGCTGTTTTTGTAAAAACGCCTCGATGCCAGCTTGTGCTTCATCGCCTTTACGAACCACATTGAGTAACGCATGGGTCTCTTGGATATGCTGTTGCGATATTGGGGTTAACTCACGACACAGCCATTTGATTTGTTTAATCGCGTTTGGGCCGCAGGCAAGGGTTTGTTTTGCCCAGTGAAAGGCATCGTCTAGCGCTGTTTGAGATACCTGATGTATCAAGCCAATTTGCGCGGCATGATGCGCGGTAAAGAGATTAGCCGATATAACGAGTGGCTTTAATTGCCGAAAGCCAACAGCACGCAGAATATAAGGGGAGATAAGGGCTGGCACTAGGCCAAGCTTAGCTTCGCTAAAGCAGTATTGAGCGAGTTCGTTAGAAAAAACAATATCGGCGCAAGCGAGCAGACCCAGGCCACCACCGTAGACATCACCAGTGACAGCAATAGCGATGGGTACGGGACAATGATCCATCGCTTCGAGCAGAGCGGCCAATTTGTGGGCCGGGGCGTCGCTGTGTCTATCTTGCATCCAGCGTAAATCAGCGCCAGCACAAAACACGGGTCCAGACGCACTAATCACGATAACGCGTGTGCTAGGGGATTGAAATTGCGCCATCAATTCGTCCATCATATCGACGGAGAGCCGATGGTGAGAGGCCGCTTGATTCAGCTGGATATGCTGAACCTGATCACATACGGTTATCGTTAGTGTGCTCGTTATGGTCATAGTCGTTCCATCTACATTCTAAACACGCCGGGCTGTCGATATGACATCGTCGGCAGCGAAGCGTGGCTCAGTGGCTGAAGAAGAGTGAAACATCGGATCAATGTTAAACGCGTATCCTCAGGGGCAAGGATGCCATCATCCCATAACCGAGCGGAGGCATAAGTCACGTCACTTTGGTATTCATATTGTGCAGCTAACGCATCCGCGACGGTTTTACTTACCCCTACGTGTTTCATTACATCGGCAGCTTGTGTTCCTCCCATGACGGCAATGCGTGCATTTGGCCAGCAAAATAGAAAGTGAGGGGAGTAGGCTCGCCCACACATTGCGTAATTTCCAGCCCCAAAAGACCCACCAATGATGAGTGTGACTTTAGGTACTGTTGCTGTGGCGACGGCCATCACCATTTTTGCGCCGTGCTTAGCAATCCCTTCTGCCTCGGCTTTTTTTCCGATCATAAAGCCTGTGACGTTTTGTAAAAACAGTAAAGGGATCCTGCGTTGGTCACAGAGTTGGATAAAGTGGGCCGCTTTTAGTGCAGACTCAGAATAGAGAACACCGTTATTACCAATTACACCAACTAATATGCCACCCAGCTGGATGAATCCACAGACTAAGGTCGTGCCATACAGTGCTTTAAACTCATCAAACTCTGAACCATCAGCAATTCTCGCAATGACCTCTTTGCAATCGGAGTGTTGCCGATAATCCATGCTCATTACCCCATTGAGTTCCGCTGCGGGGTAAAGAGGAGGTGACGCGGTGGGCAGCGACGGTGGTGCTAAGGTAGCAAAGCTGTGCTTTAGTGCTTCTCGGGCAAGGTCGAGAGCATGAACGTCGTCATTGGCTAAATAATCTGCCACACCTGATGTTTGGGTATGAACTTTCGCACCGCCAAGTGTTTGAGCGTCGACTTGCTCACCAATTGCCGCTTTAACTAGAGGTGGTCCGGCTAGAAATAAGTAACTTTGTTCTTTAACCATGATGGCAACATCTGCCATTGCTGGAATGTACGCACCGCCAGCCGTGCAAGAGCCCATCACAACGGCGATTTGTGGGATGCACTGCGCAGACAGTTGTGCTTGATAGTAAAAAATACGTCCAAAATGTTCTTTGTCTGGAAAGACGGCGTCCTGACGGGGAAGGTTTGCACCGCCAGAATCAACTAAATAGATCACCGGGAGTCGGCAGTTTAATGCGATTTCAAGGGCTCTAAGGTGCTTTTTAACCGTTAGAGGATAATAGGTTCCTCCTTTCACGGCTGGATCATTAGCAATAATAACGCACTCTCGATTCTCGACGTTGATTAAACCAGTAATAATGCCCGCTGCTGGAATGGCCTCGTCATAGACGTCATGGGCAGCGAGTCGACTGAACTCTAGCAGCGTGCTCTGGTCATCCATGAGATGGTCAATGCGCTGTCGCACAGACAGTTTGTCCTGCTTTGCTGGAAGGTCGCGATAGAGCGCTGAGATCGAGGTCAATTTAGACAGCATGGCATCAACATTGCGCTGAAATTGTGTAGAGTCGGTATCTAATGTGCTTGATAGGATCGCCATCATTGCCTCCTTCGCTAAGGATCACTGCTTTGCTATATTCAGTCGCAAAACATGTTAACAAGTGTCTTACCGATGATGAGACGGCGTATTTCGGAAGTACCGCCCCCAATTTCATACAGCTTTGCATCTCGTAATAGTCGTGCGGCAGGGTAATCGTTGGTATAACCATTACCGCCAAGAAGCTGGATTGTATCTGATGCCATTTTTGAGGCGTGCTCGGCTGCCAACAAAATACAGCCAGCAGTGTCTTGTTTAGGGGCGTGTTGGGCGTCATAGTTACGCGCCACAGTATAGACATAACTGCGAATCGCATTCATATTGCTATACATATCGGCCAACTTTGCCTGTACGAGTTGGAAGTTGCCGATGCGCTGACCAAACTGTTGACGCTCACGAACGTAGGGTAAGCAGATATCCATACAGGCTTGCATAATACCCAATGGACCACCTGACAGAATGAGGCGTTCAATATCTAAACCGCTCATCAGTATTTGCGCACCCTGATTGATTTTGCCTAAGAGGTTTTCACTCGGAACATAGCAGTCTTGAAAAACCAACTCAGAGGTATCGGAGCCGCGCATTCCGAGTTTGTCGAGCTTCTGCGCGCAGTGAAATCCGGGCATGCTCTGTTCGATGATGAAGGCAGAAATGGCATCTGGTGCTGTGCGTGCGTATACAATCAATACTGTCGCGGTCGGCCCATTGGTGATCCACATTTTACTGCCGTTAAGGAGGTATCCCCCATCAACCGGCGTTGCGCGTAATTGCATCGACATAACATCTGAACCAGCATTGCTTTCGCTCATTGCTAACGCTCCGATACCCTCACCGCTAATAAGCGCAGGGAGGAATTGGCGTTTTTGTTGTTCATTGGCATGTTTAAATAACTGATTTACGCACAAATTAGAGTGTGCAGCGTAGCTAAGACCTACTGCAGCACTCGCTCGACTAATTTGTTCCATAGCCAAAATGTGGCAAAGGTAATCACAGTGACTTCCGCCATATTCCGATGATACTGTTATACCTAATAGCCCCATCGCGCCCATTTTCTGCCACAAATTGCCCGGCATGGCGTTGAGGTGATCGATATCATTTGCATTGGGCGCAATTTCTGCGTTAGCAAATTCATGTACAACGTCGGCTATCTGCTGTTGTTGGTCTGAAAAACCAAAATCGAGTGGCGAAAATGGATACATAATGCTCTCTCTGCTTGATGATCTGAACCGAACGCGCTACCTGATGGTTGTATGCACATGCATCGCTGAGTATAGGCCAGCGAAAGCGATATTAAGATGGCTCTATCGCCTCTAAACAGCGTGCTTTGGCTGCTTCTAGTTCTGCCATTACGACATCAATATCTTGTCGCCGCGATTCGAGTAGCTCTCTTTTCTCATCGATCAGTGCGATCATGGATTTCAATTGTTGCTCGCTATCGTGGTGATCATAAAGTTCGAATAATTCACGAATTTCTGCTAACGAAAAGCCTAAACGCTTTCCTCGAAGTATTAAACGAAGTCGAATCTTATCGCGGTGATTAAACCAACGAGTTTGCCCTTCACGCCGCGGGCTGATCAATCCTTGATCTTCATAAAAGCGGATACTGCGCGTAGAAACATCAAACTCCTTCGCTAGTTCGCTAATTTTGTACCACTCCATTATTCAAACCTCTTTGTTAATTCTGCTTTACAGGGTAAGCGGGGCTATTCCGACTGGCCTTCTTGGTTAAGTTGACGTTTACGTAAATGTTAGTGCTATGCTTTTGGTAACGTCAAGTACGGAGATAGGTAATGGGGCAATCTCTCAACCAACCTGTTTGGGTTACTGCTGCTTTACGCAGTGCACTAGGTAAGTTTGACGGTGCATTGGCAACCACGCCTGCAGTTAACATTGCTGGAGCAGTGATGCGTGAATTAACTGACTGGAGCGAGATGTTGCCTGACACGGTCTACATGGGGCAGGTATTGCAGGCCGGGGTGGGTCAGGCACCGGCGCGACAAGCAGCCCAATTGGCAGATATGTCAGACGAAGTCCCTGTTACGACAGTCAACAAGGTGTGTGGCTCGGGTATGCAGTCTGTCATTTTAGGGTGTGATCAAATACGTTTGGGGCGCTATGACATGATTGTGGCTGGTGGCATGGAAAACATGTCACTCGCGCCTTTCTTGCAGCCCCGTTGCCGTCCAAAAATGGGCCACTTTGCGGTTAATGATCACCTTTTCACTGATGGATTGGAAAACAGCGATGATCATCAGTTGATGGGGCATTTTGGTGAATTGTTAGCAAACGTAATGGGTTATACCCGTCGAGATCTTGATGAATGGGCAGTGCGTTCTGTTACCTATGCAAAAAAAGCGATTAAAAATGGCTATTTTCAGGATGAAATTGTGGCGGTTGCCGGGGTGGAAACGGATGAAATCCCACCAAGTCTGGACATTGGTCGGATTGAAACCTTACGTCCGGTGTTTCAGCAAGAGGGTGTGATCACGGCTGCAAATGCCAGTGCGATGGCTGATGGCGCAGCAGCATTATTGTTGATGTCTGAAGCGCAAGGACAACGTTTAGGGGTAACACCTTTGGCTTATGTCGTCGGCTATTGCGAGTTTTCGCATGCTGCAAAATGGTTTACCACTGCGCCGATTTATGCAGTGCAAAAGCTACTAACACAGCTTAATTGGCAGGTTGAAGATGTCGATCTCTGGGAGATTAATGAGGCGTTCGCCGTTGTGACTGTTCATGCGATTCATACCCTTAAAATCCCAGCGGACAGAGTAAATATACAAGGTGGTGCATGTGCACTGGGGCACCCCTTGGGTGCGACAGGGGCCAGAATTATGGTGAGCCTAATTCATGCATTGCGTCGCTGTGGCTTAACACGAGGCATTGCCGTGCTTTGCATTGGTGGCGGTGAGGCGACGGCCATCGCAGTGGAAATCCCGAGTTAGTGCATTTTGAAAATGACCATAGTGAGGAATGAAAATGGATAAGTCACTACAGCCTGTTCCCATTTATATCGAGACACAGTGGACTCACTCTTCAACCTCGCGTTGGCAGGAAGTGGTTGACCCCACCACAAATCATCCCATAGCAAGAGTCCCGTTTTGTACAAAATCTGAAATTGATGATGCCGTTGATGCCGCGAAAATAGCCTTTATTGCATGGCGTGATACACCGATTAGTGAACGAGCAAGGCTGATGTTGCGTTATCAAGCACTGCTAAAACAACACCATGATGAGTTGGCGATGATTGTTAGCCGAGAAACAGGCAAGGTAATCGCGGATGCGAAAGGGGATGTATGGCGTGGTATTGAAGTGGTTGAACACGCGGCCAATATCCCTTCTTTGCTGATGGGTGAGCATTTAGAAAATGTGGCGGATGAGATTGATTGTTACAGTGTCACTCAATCATTGGGCGTTTGTGTGGGGATTACTCCTTTTAATTTTCCAGCCATGATTCCTTTGTGGATGTTTCCTCTGGCGGTAGCCTGCGGCAATAGCTTTATTCTGAAACCGTCTGAACGTGTTCCCCATACTGCTGTAAGGCTGTTGGAGTTATTTTATCAATCCGGTGCGCCGGAAGGGTTGGTGCAACTGATTCATGGTGGGCAACCTCAAGCCGAACATCTTTACCAGCATCCTACTGTGAAAGCTGTGTCGTTTGTTGGGTCGGTAGCGGCAGCACAGGCGATCTATTTGGGTGCGAGTACAGCGCTTAAACGGGTTCAGGCGTTGGGGGGAGCGAAGAACCATTTAGTCGTTATGCCAGATGCCAATAAAGAGGAGGTGTTGAACGCATTGGTGGGGGCGTCCGTTGGGGCTGCGGGGCAACGTTGCATGGCGATATCAGTCGTTATCTGGGTAGGAAAAAGCAAGCAGTGGTTAGCGGAGTTAGCACAACGCATGGCGAAGATTAAACCAGGCTTGAGTGATGAAAATGCGGAGTATGGGCCTTTGATATCGCGTCAGGCAAAAGATCGGGTTATCGCGCTGTTAGCGACAGCAGAACAAGAAGGCGCTAGGTGCCTGTTAGATGGACGGGCATTTCAACATCCGACTAACCCAAATGGTAATTGGTTGGGGCCTTCAATTATTGACGGGGTCACAACGCAAATGACGATCTATCAACAAGAGGTCTTTGGGCCTGTGCTGGTCAGCATGTGTGCAGACACATTGCATGATGCGTTAGACATTATTAATGCCAATCCATGCGGTAATGGTACCAGTATTTTCACGTCCTCTGGCGCCACTGCTAGAACGTTTCAGCATCAGGTTGAAGTGGGACAAGTGGGGATCAATGTACCGATTCCAGTCCCTCTGCCCTATTTTTCATTTACCGGTTGGAAGCAGAGCTTTTACGGTGATTTGCACACCTACGGAAAGCAGGCAGTGCGTTTCTATACTGAGACAAAAACTGTTACCGCACGTTGGTTCTCTGATGATAGTGACTCTCCACTCAATATGACGATTGATCTCAAGTAGGTATAACGATGGATTTCTGTTTAACCGAAGAGCAGTTAGCGTTGCAAGAAGCTGCACGACAGTTTGCCGACACGACACTCGCTCCTTTCGCAGCGGCATGGGATGAGCAGAGTGTTTTCCCTCGCGAAGCACTCAGTTCAGCGGGGAAGATGGGGTTTCTAGGCTTATATTCGCCAGTATCTAGTGGCGGGTTGGGGTTAACCCGTTTGGATGCTTGCCTGATTTTTGAAGCGCTGGCAAAAGGATGCACCTCAACCACGGCATATATGACGATTCATAATATGGTGACTTGGATGATTGCCACCTATGGTCGCAGTCAAGCGCTGCAGCCCTTAACGGCTTCGTTGGTGACTGGAGAGAAGTTGGGGTCGTACTGTTTGACGGAAGCCGAAGCAGGGTCGGATGCAGGCGCGTTGAAAACCAAGGCGATTAGTGTGGAAAATGGCTTTCATTTAACGGGCAGTAAAGCATTTATCTCAGCGGCAGGAGATAGCGATGTGTTGCTGGTTATGGCGCGGGAAGAGGATGGCCGTATTAGCGCGTTTGTGGTTGATGCTGATGCGCAAGGGATCAGTTATGGCCGTAAAGAGCCTAAGATGGGTTGGCATTCCCAAGCTACCCGAACGGTCAACTTTGAAAAGGTGTTTGTGTCAACAGCCTTTCGACTTGGTGATGGTGGTGATGGCTTTCATTTTGCGATGCAAGGGTTGGACGGGGGCCGGTTAAATATTGCGGCTTGCTCATTAGGTACAGCGCAACAGGCACTGCGCGTAACGCGAGATTATGTTCAACAACGTCAGCAGTTTGGTCAACGATTGGCCGATTTTCAAACCGTGCAATTTCGGTTAGCTGATATGACAACAGACTTGGTGGCGGCACGGCAATTACTCTATTGGGCGGCATGGACATTGGATAATCACCGTCCAGAAGCAACAGCGGCATGTGCGATGGCAAAGCGCTATGTTACTGACGTCGGTTTTCAGGTTTGCGATCAAGCACTGCAGCTATTTGGCGGCTATGGTTATATCAAAGAGTACCCACTAGAGCGTTATTTTCGGGACACACGCGTACATCAAATTTTGGAAGGAACGAATGAGATTATGCGCCTAATTATCGCGCGCGACCTGTTGGGAAAACACGACCATCTATTGTGACTGGAGGAAGGGCAATGAGCGATAAAGCTAAGATCGATGTTGAACTGCAAGGGCATGTCGCGGTTTTAACCATCGATAACCCACCAGCGAATACATGGACACCCGGTAGCTTAGAGCAGTTGGCGATGCATATGCAGCATTTGCAGCAAGACCGTGCCATTTACTCGGTGATACTGACAGGGCAAGGAGAGCGTTTTTTTTCTGCTGGCGCAGATTTGCACCAGTTTTCCTCTGGTGACAAGGCGCTTGCATGGGAAGTCGCGCAGCGCTTTGAGCAGGCTTTTTCTGCATTGCGGCGATTTCGTGGCGTGGTGATTGCGGCAATAAATGGCTATGCGATGGGGGGAGGGCTAGAAGCGGCACTCGCTTGTGATATCCGCATTGCTGAGCGCCATGCAGTCATGGCTTTACCAGAAGCGCAAGTCGGTTTGCTGCCATGTGCTGGGGGCACGCAGCAATTGCCGCGTTTAGTTGGTGAAGGGTGGGCGAAGAGAATCATACTGTGCGGAGAGCGTTTGCAAGCCCAACAAGCACAAGATATCGGTTTGGTCGAGATAGTGACGTCACCGGGTGAAAGCTTGTCTACTGCTTTAGCGTTAGCTGATCAGGTAGCAAAGCAGTCTCCCGGCTCAGTGGCTGCGTGCAAAACATTGATTGAAGCCAGCTACCAACCGTGTGATGGGCGTGTTCTGGAGCGTGAAGCATTTTTGCAGTTGTTTGACAGTTATGATCAGCAAGAAGGTGTGGCAGCATTTCTTGAAAAGCGTAAACCGCGTTGGCGCAATTCGTAAGGAAGATACTATGCAGCAAGTGCAATTTTCGACTCTCCCTTGTATGAAAGGCTATAAAATAGGGGTCATTAACTTAACCAATCCTAGCGCGTTAAACGCACTGACTTTAACAATGTTACAAGGCATTACGCATCAATTGCAGGAGTGGTTAGATGATCCACTTATAGTGGCTGTGTTTCTCCACACTGAAAATGACAAAGCGTTTTGTGCTGGTGGGGATGTTAAGGCCATGTACGCGACGGCCTCTGAGCCAGATGCGCTAAGTCAGTTAACCCAGTATTTTGAAACTGAGTATCGCTGCGATTATCTACTGCACCGTTATCCCAAGCCGATTGTTGTGTGGGCGAATGGCATCACGATGGGAGGAGGTGTCGGGCTCTTTATGGGGGCGTCACACCGTATTGTGACGCCAGAAACTAGATTAGCGATGCCCGAAATAACAATAGGGCTTTATCCTGATGTAGGAGCAACCTGGTTCCTTAATCGATTACCGTCTGGCTTGGGTCTCTTTTTGGGTATGACGGGAGCCGTGTTAAACGCAACGGATTGTATTGATATTCAATTTGCACAGGCGTGTTTCAACAATGCCGATAAACACGCTTTGCTGGCGGAACTGCAAAATCAGAGCTGGGCGGCAGAGATCAGTGACTATCAGCGTATTGATGATTTGTTAGTGAGCTTTATGCCAGCGACACTGCCTGAAGCGCAGTTATTGCCCTATTTTGCACGAATTCAATCAGCGTGTTGCGCAAAAAACCTTAGCGAGTGTATTGAGAATTTGAATGCGATTCCTGACGCTGATGCGTGGTTAAATCAAGCACGTAATAACTTACGCCAAGGGAGTTTAATAACAGCGCACGTTTGCTTTCGTCAATTACGTGGTTATCACACGTTATCGCTGGAAGATGCGTTTCGATTAGAGCTCGGACTCTCCGTGCAAAGCGTACTGAAGGGCGATTTTATCGAAGGTGTCAGGGCACGATTAATCGACAAAACGCAATCACCGCAATGGCGCTTTGGCCAGATTGAGAATGTAGATATGCAGTTAATCGATGCGTTGTTTGAGCCGCCGTGGCAGCAAAATCCGCTACATAACCTTGGTGGGATTCCTGGGAGATACGTATGATCACCATCGCATTTATTGGGGTTGGAAACATGGGCCTTCCTATGCTTGATAACCTTTTAACGACAGAAGCAACGGTTCAAGCGTATGACATTGATCCATCGGCACGAAAGGCCGCCCAAAGGTTGGGCGCTAGAGTCTACGATAGCATTACCAAAGCGGTAGCGGGTGCCGACGTTGTGATTACGATGTTGCCTGCAGGGGAGCAAGTAAAGCAAGTCTACTTGGGGCATGATGGACATGTTGGCGTCTTGGGCGAGCTGAGCACCAATACGCTACTTATCGATTGCTCTACGGTGGAACCTGACGTTGCCCGATTAGTGGGTGAGCAAGCACATAATATGCACATGCGCTTTGTCGATGCGCCAGTTTCTGGTGGTATTGCTGGTGCTAAAGCGGGTGCGTTGACATTTATTGTTGGTGGCAGCAATGAGGATTACTTAGCAGCGAAAGCCGTATTACAGCCAATGGCAGGACATGTCTTCCACGCTGGTGATATTGGTGCTGGGCAAATGACCAAGATTTGTAATAACTTGATTTTGGGTGCCGTGATGGCAGCAACGTGTGAAGGACTCGCTTTAGGAAAATCGCTGGGATTAGACCCGAAAATACTCAGTGATATCGTGCACCAAAGTTCAGGCAACAATTGGGTGGTGGAAAAGTATAACCCTTGTCCCGGTGTATCTGAACTAACCCCGGCGGCATCAGAGTACGCGCAAGGCTTTATGACCCGACTCATGATTAAAGATCTAAAGCTTGCACTGACGGCGGGAAAGACGTGTGCGCATCCACTGTTGAAGCAATTACCAATGACACAACAGGCATTGGCACTGTTTGAACAGCATTTTTCCCTTTTGGAACATGACCTTGATTTTTCGAGCTTATTTACGCTTTATCAATCAACAAAGGACAATAAAGGAGTGATAGGTGGATCTTGATAATAAAACAGTGGTTATTACAGGTGCAGGGCAAGGAATAGGACAGATCATTGCTGTCACTTTGATTAAAAGTGGTGCTAGGGTGGCGTTGTTGGACATTGGTGATTTATCCGCGACAGAAAAGACCTGCAAAATGTTAAGTGGCGAAGTAAAAAGTTATCACTGTGACGTGACTGATGAAGACGAGGTCGATGCAACGTTTGCTGCGATTGGGCGAGATTTCGGCTCGATTGACGTTTTAGTGAACAATGCTGGCATATTAAAAGACGGCATGCTTGTAAAACGGCGTGAGGGTGACACACAGGTCTTGGGGTATGATCAGTTTCGCGATGTGATGAATGTGAACGTGAACGGGACCTTCCTGTGTGGCCGTGCCGCCGCTAAACAAATGGTAGAGCGTGGCGTAGGTGGTGTTATCGTGAATATATCCAGTGTGTCGCGTGCTGGTAATATTGGGCAGACAAATTATTCTGCCTCTAAAGCTGCTGTTGCGGCTATGACAGTGGTATGGGCGAAGGAGTTAGGACGATACGGTATTCGTGTTGGCGCGATTGCCCCAGGAGTAGTGGAAACCGCAATGACAGATGCGATGAAACCAGAAGCCAAAGAGCGTCTTACTGCCTTAGTGCCCGTGGGTAAAATGGCGAGTGCCGCCGAGATAGCTGAAGGGGTCTGTTTTGTTATTCATAATGAGTATTTTAGCGGCCGAGTATTAGAGCTTGATGGTGGGCTAAGGTTATAATGCTGCAATAACTGTCGCATGTGTAATTAAGTCTCATGTAGGCACGTTTTTTATTTTCACCGCTATTTTCCAAAAATACCTCGCGTACAACGCTAATTAAGCAAAATTAGCGGCAGGGCGTGCAGGTATTCCCCTTATTGTTAAAATTATTCTCAAATTACAATACAGGTGTATAAATATATCATCACCCTGTGGTAATGTTATCTTTACAGGTTTCGTAACAAATAGTGTACGAGGCTGTTTGTGTATGGATAGATGATAACAACGGACGTGAAATATGGAAAACTCAACGTTAGCCCCCGAAAGAGGGCGCATAGGTGTGGCGCACTTAGTACGCTCTTTAGGGCCCGGCATTATGATGGCAGCGGCGGCGGTTGGTGGCTCTCACTTAGTTGCTTCAACGAAAGCTGGCGCGATTTATGGCTGGCAATTGGCGCTGCTCATTTTATTGGTAAATTTGTTTAAGTACCCATTTTTCCGCGCATCTGTACAGTACACGATGGGGACGGGAGATAGCCTTATTCAAGGTTATTCCGGACTAGGTCGTGGCTATCTTTGGGGATTTACGGTGCTGTGTGTTATTTCAGGCATCGTCAATACTGCCGCGTTATTGCTGTTTAGCGCTAGTCTATTGGGCTACTTCTTACCGATAGCATTACCAACGGTGACATTGTGCGTTATCGTTCTAGCCACTTGCTTAGTTATCTTACTGGCTGGCCATTATCGTGCTTTGGACTCGTTATCTAAGGTCATCATGGCTGTATTGGCGATATCGACAATTATTGCGGTTGTGATCGCAGCGTCGAATGGGGCAGTAGCGCCAGCAGACTATCAAGCACCCTCACCTTGGAACATTGCTGCAATAGGCTTCATTGTTGTGACGATGGGGTGGATGCCTGCACCGATCGAGATCTCTTGTTTGACCTCTATGTGGTTAAAGAGTCAGCGTAAGAAGCAAGTGGTAACCGCACAATCTGCACTCTTTGATTTTAATGTGGGTTACATTAGTACAGCTACCTTAGCATTGGTCTTTTTAGCGTTGGGGACCTTAGTAGTGCATGGTTCAGGTATTGAGCTTGCGGCATCAGGCGTTGGGTTTTCTCACCAACTGGTTAATATGTACGCGTCAACCATTGGTGAATGGTCACGTTACCTGATTGCAGTTATCGCCTTCTTTTGTATTTTTGGTAGTACAATTACGGTTATTGATGGATATTCGCGCGCGATTGCTGAGTCCCAACGTCTGCTTCAATCCCATAAGCAAGAGAATCCAAAAGTGTATCAATTTTGGGTGTTGGCTGTTTCGCTAGCCGCATTGGGCATTATCATTTTCTTCGCCTCGGCGTTGATGCCCATGCTTGATTTTGCGATGGTATTGGCCTTCATGACAACGCCAATATTTGCGCTGCTTAATTATACCTTGGTATCCCGCGCTAAATTGCCGTCGGCGTTAAGCATTGGCCCAAAACTAAAAGCCCTCTCTGTAGTTGGTTTGGTTTACTTGTTTGGTTTCCTTGCAATATTTATTTGGTGGAAATGGTTAATGTAACGCGTTAACTATTTCGAACATATTTTTACCGCATTATGGCAATGTCAGCGCCTGAACTGGTGCACTGATGACACCGTTAACGTGAAGTTATCGGTGTCACTTTAACTTACCGTATGGTTATGTAACAAAACCAAATATTTCGAACGCCTTTTATTTCCCTACTTTAAATAAGCGAGCTTTAAGGCTGATAAAAGTCGTATAAATATGATGACGATGTAGATTAGTTTGAAATAATTTCATCATTATTGTCTCTATTTTGATACCTTCCCCCCAAAGAAAAGAATTATGCGCTTCCTCTCCCCCGCGTCAATATAGGCTGCCTACACTCACTGTGTCTTAATGCATAAGCAGTTACTGAATAGTGAGGGGTAAACATGGTCATTAACTATTTGCATGTCAGGGGGGCAACAAAACCTTTGCTCAAAGCCATTGCTGGGCGAGCGATTTTCAGTTTTGGGGTTGTCATTGCATTGACAGGGTGCCCACTAGATGGTGATGACACGGTTCAAGTCTCCTCGTTATCAACACAAGATGAGCAGTTGTATCGCATTATGGAGCAAAGTGATTTAGCGGTAGACCCGAGCCAAAATCGGACGTTCCCATCCATAGATGATCCCATCGCGCAGCTAGGTAAGAAACTGTTTTTCACCAAAAGTTTAAGTGGAGAATTTGATGTGGCTTGTGCATCTTGCCATCATCCAATGTTAGGCGGGAGTGATGAGTTAAGTTTACCTGTCGGCGTTGAAGCTGTGCAGATAAATGTGCTTGGTGTTGGTCGTAAAGACGGTGATGGCCTGCCCAATGTGCCAAGAAATAGCCCCACCACGTTTAATGTAGCGCTTTGGGATCAGGGATTATTTTGGGATTCGCGGGTTGAAAGCTTAACCAAAGCCGCAGATATGAATGGAGAGGGAGGGGGGATTAGCTCTCCTGATTCAGGATTTAATATCGTGGATGAAAACGGTGGAGACAACTTGGTCTCGACACAGGCGCGTTTCCCCATCACCTCAGCAGACGAGATGAAGGGCCATACCTTTGAATCGGAAGGTGATAATACATCAGTGCGTGATCATCTAGCGGCAAGACTTGGTGATTATGGAATAGGGCTTAATGAGTTAACTTCACCTGAATGGCTGGCGGAGTTTCAATTGGCGTTTGACAGTGATGCTGATGCAGAAAGCTTGATAACGTATGACAACATTGGTTTGGCTTTGGGTGAATATCAACGCTCAATGGTATTTGTTGATACGCCATGGCATCGTTACCTTGATGGCGACTTAGAAGCCATTACTGCGCAGCAAAAAGCGGGCGCTTTACTGTTCTTCCTATCTGTTGATGAAGGTGGGGCGGGGTGTGTGGCATGCCATAACGGCGATTTGTTTACTGATGAGCAGAATCATGCCATTGGTTTTCCACAGATAGGTGAAGGCAAGGGTAACGGAACCAATGGAACTGACGACTTTGGTCGAGAGCTTGTGACAGGGTTAGAGAGCGATCGCTACAAGTTTCGTACCCCTGGTCTAATTAATGTTGAAGTCACATTCCCTTACGGACATGCCGGTGTTTATCAAACCTTAGAAGAGGCGATTCGTCAGCATGAATCCCCTCGGGATATGGTGAGTGCCTACTTTGATGCTCAGCAGTGGTGTGACTTACCGCAATTTATTGATGTGGATGTATGTGCAGATCTTTATCCAGAAGGGCGTGATAATTCGTTAGCTGCCGTGAGTGTGGTAGAAGCAGCACAACAGTCAAATACATCATTATTACAGACAAGAGTCTTAACGGACGAAGAACGACAGCAGTTAGTGACTTTTATTCAATCACTAACCGATCCATGTGTAAAAGAGAGGGCTTGCATGGCTCCTTGGATTGCACAAGAGGGGGATGATGACCACGATGGGCAATTATTGCTAGCGACGGATGCGGCAGGAAGTCCGTTATAGCTGATTAATAATAAGTAAAGAGTGGTTTGAATCGCGGTTATTAAAAAAGGTGCCATCGGCACCTTTTTTAATATTCGGAGTTATTGATATCCACGTTTAATACGAGAGATATATTCATTGCGCTATTAAACTGCATAGTGAGTGTGCAACTGACCGTGTTAGCGCATGTTTTAGCGATTGGTATCTTGACTAGACACCGCTAGCAACGCAAACTTGAAGAGCTGTCAACTTATCCTGACAGTTTACGGATGACGCACCATAGGTCGGTGTGTATATTTAGGTTTTAAAGGCTATCAATTATGCGTCTTGAAGTGCAGTGCGAGGATCGGTTAGGTCTTACTCGTGAACTATTGGATATTCTGGCAGAAAAAGAGATTGATTTACGGGGGATCGAGATAGATACCTCCGGCATTATCTTTTTGAATTGCCCTGAAATTGAGTTTGAAGCATTTAGTAAGCTAATGTCTCAGATCCGCCTTATTGACGGGGTGATAGATGTTAGAAAAATTCAATTTATGCCGGGTGAACGGGAGCACAAAGAACTTAAAGCACTCTTAGGTAGCTTACCTGATCCGGTTTTCTCTGTTGATCTTAACGGTAAGGTGGCGTTGGCCAATCAATCAGCCAGTCATCTACTTGGTGTGTCATCGGAAATAATTAAAGGGCAAAATATTGATGAATATTTAAGCCAATTTAACTATTCTCGTTGGCTTGAAAAGCACAAGCGTGATTACACCCCAACACAAAACAGCATTCCGCCAATGCATAGTCAAATGGTGGTGATAGGCGGCCTTGATTATATTATTGAAGTCATGCCTGTGTATGTCTCTGATGAAGCAAAAGCACAAGTGCTAGCCAGTGCCGTTGTGTTATTGAAGGCTGTTACAGGTACACAACGTTTAATTTGGCGTCAAGAGAACGATAATACAGGTTTTGAGCATTTGATCGGTGTATCGAGCCGTTATAAGCAGCTATTGGCACAGGCGAAAAAGTTAGCGCTGCTTGATGCTCCTTTATTGATTCAAGGTGAGACTGGCACTGGCAAAGAAGTGTTAGCCAGAGCGTGTCATCGTCGTTCACAGCGCGCGGAAAAGCCATTTTTGCTTTTAAATTGCCTGTCCATGCCAGATGCTGCGGCAGAAACTGAGCTATTTGGTTATATCGAGTCAGATGGTTCTTCAAAAAAAGGCATTTTTGAACAGGCTGATGGTGGCACTGTATTCCTTTATGAAGTGGGTGAAATGTCGACCCATTTACAAATTAAATTGCTGCGCTTTTTGCAAGATGGGAGTTTCCGTCGAGTGGGTGAAGAGCAAGAACAACGCGTAGATGTTCGTGTTATATGTTCTACCCAGCGTAAGTTATCTGAATTGGTAGCTGAAGGTAAATTCCGAGAAGACCTTTATTATTGTCTCAATGTTTTGTCATTATCGATTCCGCCACTACGCGAGCGAACTGCCGATATTCTGCCGTTGGTTGAGTTATTTGTAACGCAATTTAGTGCGGAACTACAACAAGCGAAACCTGAATTAACAGAGAGATCCCAGCAAGCATTGGTACAGTACCCTTGGCCAGGAAATATCCGTCAGTTGAGAAACATCCTATTACGCAGCTTATCCCAGCTTGAGGGAATGCGATTGGATGAAGAAGACCTGCAGTTGCCTGAGCTAGAGAGTAATACTCTCATCAATGAAGCAAGTTTAGACGGGACGTTGGATGAGATCATGGGACGTTATGAGGCGTCAATTCTCGCCAATCTGTATAAATCTTTTCCATCAACGCGAAAATTAGCTAAACGATTAGGTGTCTCGCATACCGCAGTAGCGAATAAGTTAAGAGAATATGCCATCAATAAGTCGTAGTATGTTGCAAAAATTACGTTTTGGCGCAGATAGTCACGATATAGTGCTTGAGACCTCACGCCTAAGTGTCGCTTTGTCGACGATTCGGGATGCGAGTGCGCTCAACCTCTATTACGTTCGAAATCGACAGTTTTTGACGCCATGGGAGCCACGGCGAGAAGGGAACTACTTTTCTCTCAGTGGTTGGCAACAGAGGATTATCCAGTTAGTTGAGCTGCAAAAGCATGGCTTGGCATTTTATTTTGTTATTCGACAACAGCAGCAGGATGAGGTGATCGGGGTTATTACATACAGTAATGTACTTCGCAGTCCAATGCATTCGTGTTATGTCGGTTACTCGATGGATGAACGCTGTCAATCGCAGGGATATATGTCGGAAGCGTTAGCGGCCACCAATCAATGGATGTTTAATGAACAAAACTTGCACCGCATTATGGCAGGGTATATGCCTCACAATAGTGCGAGTGCTAAAGTTTTAGAGAAACAAGGTTTTGTAATAGAAGGGAAAGCAAAAGATTACCTTTTAATCAATGGGAAGTGGGAAGACCATATCCTCACTTCATTGACGAATATGCAGTGGAATAATTATGACTGAGCAATGGCAGCGTCTCGAGAAACAGTTAGCGCTGATAATCGAAGTCGATCAATTAAAAAATGTATTACGACGTACAAAAGTAAAATCAGCGCAAGGGCGGTTAGAGAACAGTGCCGAGCATAGCTGGCAAGTTACCTTGCTGGCGGTGTTGCTAGAAGAGCATGCCAACCAGCCGGTTGAATTAGCGAAAGTGCTAAAAATGCTACTCATTCACGATATCGTGGAGATCGATGCTGGCGACACCTTTGTTTATGATACGGTGGCAAGTGCAGCCCAAGAAGAGAACGAGATCGCAGCAGCGGAACGGTTGTTTGGTATGTTGCCTGAAGATCAGGCAGTAGTGCTTTATGCGTTATGGCAAGAGTTTGAAGCAGCGCAAACAGCAGAAGCACGCTACGCAAAAGCGTTAGATCGTATGGTGCCTATGTTGTTAAACCATCACAATGATGGACAAAGCTGGGTCGAGCATGGTGTCGCTCGAGACCAAGTTATTCGAGTCAATGGACGCATTGCTGATGGCTCCGCTATTTTATGGGAAAAAATGACCCAAGTGATAGAGCATGCTGTTGAACAGGGCTGGCTTAAACCTTAGTCACGCTCCGAGCGATAGACAAAAGGCAGCCTGATTGTGGGCTGTTTTTTGTAGTAGGCAATAGGCATAGGAACTAGGCACAGAGGATCTGGGCACATAGGAGCAAGGCTGTGATTATTGGAGGTTTTCATCACGTCGCCATCATTTGTACTGATTATCAGAAGTCGAAGCACTTCTATACTGACGTTCTTGGATTGCGAGTGATAGCTGAAACGTATCGCGCGCAGCGTCAGTCGTATAAGCTTGATCTAGCACTTCCAAATGGTCATCAAATCGAGTTGTTTTCGTTTCCATCCCCGCCGTCAAGAATCAATAATCCAGAGGCAACCGGCCTTAGGCATCTCGCCTTTGCGGTAGCATCGGTGACCGCATCATCTGAGTATTTGTTGTCTTATGGTATTGATGTTGAGCCCATTCGTGTCGATGAACTGACAGGAAAGCAATATACGTTTTTTAAGGATCCTGATGGACTCCCGTTGGAGCTCTACGAAAAATAGCCTGCTCCGTCAGGAAGTGACCACTGTATTTAGAGAGTACATGCAACTACAAGAAGAGCCAGTCGATCTACCTGCGGTTCCAAACGAACCACAGCTGCGCACTGTTGGCTCATTGAATGTATTCTCTTGCTAATCATTGCTATTTTAGGTTGTGTGCGTAGAAAACACGTGTTGTAGACTTAACTGCATAAAATAATGGAAAAGCTGCGATAGTCGTTATCGCAGCTTTTTTTGTTGTCTAGCGCACAGAACGGATAACCGGCCAGCATGTCGACCAATAATGGATCCTTGATCACATCAGGAGTCGTTATTGGTATGTAGTATTGTGTAAATTGGTTATCAAGATCTTAGATTTATAAAAAGGAGAATCTCTGTGCATTTCAATAAAAATTCAATCGTGCTCGCTATTATTGCTAGCACTCTGGCTGCAGGTAGTATTGCCGCTACAAAAACACCTGACACTCCCAGTAATGGAGCTACTCAACAAGATATGAGTAGTGCCGTCCAAAAAGTTGTCATGACGGATGAGCGGTTTTTATCAAAAGCAGCCAACACGCATGCTTCATATAACGCAGTTGGGGAAAATCTTGAAATCGTGTTTGATGCAATATCTGAATCAGAAGTTAACTCCAAATGGCCGAACGTGAAGTTTCATCCAGAGTCAGGTTCATACGATTGGAATACGAAAGGCGGGTTGCAGTTAACACTTGAAAACCCAGGAGATCAAGAAGCACGCATCGAAATTAAAGTCTCTGACAACATTGGCATTATGGGAGCTGCAGCACACCAACTAGATCTACCGATATATCTACCTGCAGGGAAAACGACAACAGTTGATTTCCTTTTCAATGGTACAGAGATGAACATTGAGGGTTACCGTGGAGGCAGCGAGCTTGATCTGCGCAATATTGCTGAGTTCCAATTCTACGCTGTAGGTCCTATAGCAGAGCAAAAAATTGTGGTGCATGACATTGATTTTATCGAACGTACGGGAGATTTTGTTCTTTCAGAGGCTCGCCAAGGACAGGTTATTGAATCTCAAGTCCCAACACTATTGACTATTACTGACTTTGAAAGTGGGATGGATGAGGTTGTTGAATATTACACGGGTACTAATGTCGATATCGTGAATTCTGACATGGGCTCAGCGATTAAAGTACATTACACCACAGATGAAGATTACCCTACTATTAAGTTCTCAGCGGGTAAAAACGGTGAAGCTTGGGATTGGTCGAAGTATGGTGATGTGGCGCTTGCATTTGATGCGAAGAATGTCGGAGACTCAGGCATGCAATTATTTGTGCGTGTTGATGACGCTCTCGATGAAAAGCTGGGTGGCACAGCGACAGGTGCAGTGAATAGCCGTACAGGCTATGTACAAATTGCAGCAAACTCGGAAGATAAATATTACTTCACCTTTAAAGATTTGGCTGAAGGTTTAGATTCAGGCATGCGTGGTGAGCCGCCCAAAAAATCATTCTCAGCGAGCCAAGTAATCTTTGGCTGGGGAGAGTCTGAACTTGATCTCTCCAACATCGTTAGTGTTCAACTTTATATGATGAACCCTCAAAAAGAGGCGACATTAGTTATAGATAACTTCTCTCTAATTCCTAACCTAAGTACAGATACAACTCGTTACACTAGTTTATTGGATGAGTTTGGTCAGTATCAAGAAGAAACATGGCCAGAAAAAGTAACGGATGTTGCTCAATTGAAAGCACAAGCCAGAGTTGACAAAGAGCTACTAAAGAGTGCTTCGCTAATGGATGATCGCTCTAAATATGGTGGTTGGTCAAAAGGTCCAAAATTTGAAGCTACTGGTTATTTCCGAACTGAGAAAGTGGACGGGAAATGGGCACTTGTTGACCCTGAAGGGTATCTCTATTTCGCTACTGGTGTTGATAACATTCGTATGGATGACAGCTACACCGTTACAGGTATGGACTTTGCTGATGCGGTAGAGGCAGATACAAAAGGCATGCGCCCAAGCCAAGTTGCGACAGAACGCTATGTGGATGACAAGCGTGTTCGTGTGGAAGCATCACCATTACGTCGTGGCATGTTTGAATGGTTACCAGACTTCGGTGATCCACTCGCTGACAACTACAGCTATACACAGATGATTCATACGGGGCCGATCAAGCATGGTGAGCTATTCAGTTTCTACTCAGCAAACTTGCAACGTAAATACGATACCGACTCTGCACAAGAAGCGATTGAAATCTGGAAAGATGTGACATTAGCGCGAATGCAAGATTGGGGTTTCACCTCATTAGGTAACTGGTCAGATCCTATGTATCGCAAAAACGATAAAGTGCCTTATACCGCGCATGGCTGGATAACAGGTGATCACCAACGTGTTAGCACAGGTAATGACTACTGGTGGGCAATGCATGACCCGTTTGATCCACAATTTCGTGTTTCTGTGGCCACAATGGCAAAAGAGTTGGGGGAAGAAGTCGATAAGGATCCGTGGTGTATCGGTTACTTCGTTGATAACGAGTTGAGCTGGGGTAATACGGTTAATGATACCAACCATTACGCATTAGCCGTATCTGGTTTACGTGAAAGTGTAGAAGCAAGTTCAAGTAAAGCTGCTTTTGATAGGATTCTTAAAGAAAAGTATGGCTCTATAGAGAAGTTCAATGAGGCTTGGGGAACTGATGTGACTTCTTGGAAAGAGTTTGGTAAAGGCTTCAACTACCAAGGTGCGTATACGGATGCCGTTAAAGCGGACCTATCAGTATTGCTTGATGCATTTGCAGATAAGTTCTTTGCTGTAGTCAGTGAAGAGATGGGAAAAGTGCTACCAAATCACTTATACATGGGAGTACGTTTTTCTGACTGGGGTGTTACACCAGAAGCCGCTTCGGCCGCAGCTCGTTATGTTGATGTAATGAGTTACAACCTCTATGCCACGGACTTAAATGCAAAAGGCGACTGGAGTCACTTACCAGAGCTTGATAAGCCAAGCATTATTGGTGAGTTTCACTTTGGTTCAACTGATTCTGGGTTATTCCACCCAGGTATTATAAGCAGTGATAACCAAAAAGGGCGTGCGGAATCTTACGCTCAGTATATGGAAAGTGTGATTGATAACCCATATTTTGTTGGCGCACACTGGTTCCAGTACATGGATTCTCCAGTTACGGGCCGAGCATGGGATGGCGAAAACTACAACGTTGGTTTTGTGACAGTCACTGACACGCCATATGAGCCTTTAGTTGAGTCTGCAAAAGAAGTTAACCGAAACTTATACAACCGGCGATTTGGCAATTTGAACTAATTGTAATCTAAGTAAATACAGTACTAGAGTGACTTCTCATCGCTCGATCAAAGGCGGTAAGAAGTCACAAATAAGTACTTATGTCAATCTAACTATAACTATTGGGGGTCGTAGTTGAATGAAAATAAAAAAGCCAGTGAAAGTCTCTCTCACTGGCATTTTTCTACGCAATATTATCGCCGAATTATTTATCCGCGACTTTTACCCGTATTTTGCTTTTTGCTACTGAGGTAAGGTTTAAGCTTTTGAGCGCTGCTTTTGCTTCATCGTCATTTGGCATTTCGACAAATGCAAACCCTTTTGACTGCCCGGTCTCTTGGTCTAAGACTAGGTTGCATAGAGTTACTGCGCCATGCTCAGAGAAAAGTACACGGAGCTCTTGTTCCGTAGTGGTACGCGCAAGGTTGCGGACTAAAAGTTTCATAATGAACCATTTGATATTGGGGTTTGGTGTGGATTGTCGCAGGTTAAACCCAGTAAACCAAGCAAATCTTTTGTCTTTGCAGTGTTGTCTCTTCGTGTAATAGACCTTTCGTTAACTTCTTAGCGTTTTACTAGATTACTCTGCTTCATGATGTTCTATTGCACCAATAAATAGCATGTCTGCACTTTCATTGAGCTTATCTTCACCTTTAGCATGGTTAATTTAATCTAGTTGCTCATAAAGTACCTTATAAACAGTGACATAGCGTAAAAATGCTCACTAGGCATACTAGTTGCATATATATTAATTGTTTATAGCTATCAGGTGCTTAGGTGAGGTCGGAAACACATTATTTATAGCAATAACTAAATAAACGATATTACAAACGGATGATTAACAAACTATAGGGAAATAACGATGAAGTTAATGAAAACGTTCTCAGGTGTATTGCTCACTATCGCAGTGATACTAACGTCAATTTCACATGCCTCTCAACTTGAGTCTATTCAAGAAAAAGGCGTCTTAAAAGTGGCAGTGCCTCAGGACTTTCCTCCATTTGGGTCCGTTGGTACCAGTTTAGAGCCGCAGGGGTACGATATTGATATGGCAGCCTACTTGGCTGAACAGATGAATGTCCGCCTTGAGTTAGTTCCGGTTACCAGCGCCAATCGTATTCCTTACTTGCAAACGCGTAAGGTTGATTTAGTGATCTCGAGTATGGGGAAAAACCCAGAGCGGGAACGTGCGATTGATTTTAGTGATGCCTATGCGCCGTTCTTCTTGGGTGTATTTGGTAAAAAAGCGGAAGCTGTTGCTTCGCCAGAGGATCTTGACGGTAAAACAGTTGGGGTAACCCGTGGCTCTGTTGAGGACATTGAACTGAGTGACTTGGTGACGGCGGGAACCACCATCCAACGCTATGAAGACAATAACGGCACGCTGTCGGCCTTTCTTTCTGGTCAAATTAGTTTAATTGCCACAGGCAACCTTGTTGTGACAGAAATTGCAACCCGTTACCCAGATCGCGCCCCAGAACCCATGTTTATGCTAAAGAATTCGCCTTGCTTTGTCGGTGTATTGAAAGGGGAAGAGCCGTTATTACAAGAAGTTAACCGCCTAATTAAGCAAGCTAAAACAGAGGGTGTTTTGGATAAAATTTCACAACGCTGGCTTAAAGCCCCATTCCCTGCGGATTTAGAAGCTTAAGGCGGAGTTGCTGATGAGTTATCAAATAGACTTTTCTGGTTTAGTGCCCTATTTGCCGCAGTTCGTGTCTGGTATTTGGACAACGATACAGTTGACGTTGATATCGACAATTGGCGGGCTACTACTAGGCACGGCATGTGCGGTGGCGCGTACCAGTGGCGGTAGACCATTTAGGTTTGTTTGCGCCACGTACATTGAGTTGGTGCGCAATACGCCATTTATCGTGCAGCTGTTTTTTATCTTCTTTGGTCTACCTGCGCTGGGCATTAAATTGTCTGCGTGGCAGGCAGGGACGATAGCCATGGTGGTTAACTTAGGTGCATACAGTGCAGAAATAATTCGTGCTGGCATTGATGTCACGCCAAAAGGGCAGTGGGAAGCAGGCAAGGTCATTGGGCTATCGAAGGCACAAACTTTCATGCACGTGGTGTTACCGCCTGCCTTTCAGCGTGTCTATCCGGCTCTGACTAGTCAGTGCATTATCGTGATGCTGGGCTCTGCGGTGGTATCGCAAATCTCTGTTGAAGATCTAACGTTTGCGGCAAACTTCGCTCAGTCACGGAGTTTTTTAAGCTTTGAAGCTTACATCGTTACGGCGTTGATTTATCTGGTGTTGGCGATGGCGATGCGATTGGTCTTTAGCCAAATTAGGCAATTCACGTTCAAGAATTCGTCGGTATAGGAGCGCCATGCAATGATGCAATTTACGGATTGGGATATTCTAAAAAATCTCCTATTAGCGGGGCGTTGGACGGTGGTGTTGTCGTTGTTGGCGTTCTTTGGGGGAGGAGTGGTCGGCGGAATAATGACCTTTCTTCGTGCCACGCGTAGCCGTTGGTTAACTAAGTTAATCCAGATCTATGTGGAAGTCTTTCAGGGCACACCGCTATTGATGCAGATGTTTCTCGCTTTCTTTGGCCTCTCGTTAGTGGGGGTGGAAGTGAGTGCGTGGTCGGCTGCCATTTTGTCGCTAACGCTCTTTAGTAGCGCGTACTTTCATGATATTTGGCGAGGGTCCATTGAAGCTCTGCCGAAAGGGCAGTGGGAAGCGTGCAGAACGCTAGGATTAACGTATATGCAAACTATGTGGCATGTCATCATTCCCCAGGCTGTGCGGGTAGCGATTGCACCCACGGTAGGCTTTTCTGTGCAGATCGTAAAGGGGACAGCGTTAGCGTCCATTATTGGTTTTGTTGAACTGACCAAGGCAGGCACCATGCTAAACAACGCCACTTTCCAACCTTTCAAGGTATTTGCACTTGTTGCTTTACTCTATTTTGCAATCTGTTTTCCGTTGTCGTTATGGGCACGTTATTTAGAGGGGAAAACCCATGTCACTAGTTAGTATGGAAAATGTCCATAAATATTATGGTGAAACCCATGTGCTAAAAGGGGTAGATCTTAGAGTTAATGCGGGTGAGGTTGTCTCTATTATTGGCCGCAGTGGCTCAGGTAAAAGTACCTTGTTGCGATGCGTTAATGGTTTGGAGACCTATGAAGATGGTGTGATTGTTGTTGATCGTCAGTCGGTAGAGAACGATGACTATAAATTACGTCTGTTAAGTCGCAGCGTTGGCATGGTGTTTCAAAGTTTTAATCTATTCCCGCATAAAACGGTTGGAGAAAATGTGATGCTAGCACCAAAGCTAGTATTGAAAAAAAACGAAGAGGAATGTCGTCAACTGGCTGAAGAGGTGCTGGATAAAGTCGGGCTGGGTGATAAGTTTGATGCGTATCCAGAAAACTTGTCTGGTGGGCAGCAGCAGCGTGTGGCGATTGCCAGAGCGTTAGCGATGTCACCCAAGGTGTTGTTGTGTGATGAGATTACCTCGGCGTTAGATCCAGAGTTGGTTGGTGAAGTTCTTAAGGTGCTAGAGCAGTTAAAAGCTGAAGGAATGACATTGATTTTGGTCACGCATGAAATGGGCTTTGCGCGTGATGTCGGTGATCGTGTTATTTATATGAACGAAGGTAAGGTATGGGAGACTGGGGCTGCTAATGAGGTGTTTGCCAACCCGCAAACGCCTGAGTTACAAAATTTTTTAGCTGCAGTTAGGTAGCGTTAGGTTGTTTGTCGAGTAAATCAACATTTTAATCAAATCAGTAATTAGATTAATGCGAAGTAAGCTTTTTACTTCGCTTTTTTTGTATGAGTTATGCGTCATTTGATGAGATGCATGCAGATCTACAGGTGATACAGTTTTCTCCAGCCACCTTATCTAGACATGATAGTGAACAACTGGCTGGCAAAATAGCAACTTGTGCTTAAACCGTTTAAGCACTGCAGCGCAACGGCAGCGGGGCTGCTTAATTTCTTACAGATGTCGTTGTGTTTTGGCGCAAGTGGGTTGGTGTCTGCTTATATCACACAAGGCGTGGTAGCAATGACAGCGGTAATGATGATTTGTAGTCTATTGGTATTTATCGGTTATATACAATTACACCGTTCTGATAACCCTAAACTTGCCTTAGCATAATGAAGTAAGTTAAGCCCTACCTTGGTAGGGCTTAACGTTGTTGTGCTATAGCATTAAATCAGTTGTTCTAAATGATATTAAGCGGTTAGGCTGTCAGAATTCGCATGTTATTGGTGGTTTTGCTCTGATCCATGACATCACCTTGGGTGAATATAACCATATCACCGTTATCAATCATTCCACGAATAACGAGTTCTTTTATGGCACTCTTGGCCGCCTTAAGCCCAAGCAGATCTTCGCTATCGAAATAGATTGGCGTTACCCCGCGATACAGCGCTGTACGTTTCAACGTACCTTCATTGCGGGACAGTGCAAAGATGGGTAACCCTGATGAAATACGTGACATCATTAACGGGGTTCGGCCTGACTCTGTTAGGGCAATAATAGCCTTAACACCCTCAAGGTGATTGGCGGCATACATGGTCGACATCGCAATTGTCTCTTCAACGCTTGGAAAGACCTTATTCATGCGGTGATTTGAAACATTGAGGCTTTTCATCTGCTCTGCACCAATGCAGACCTCAGCCATTGCTGTTACCGTTTCAATGGGATAATCACCCGTTGCGGTTTCTGCAGATAGCATAACGGCGTCTGTGCCATCGATAACGGCATTGGCGACATCCATCACTTCCGCGCGGGTAGGCATAGGACTACTGACCATCGACTCCATCATTTGAGTGGCAGTAATCACAGTACGGTTAAGGCTGCGAGCACGACGGATAAGTTTTTTTTGCACGCCGACGAGCATAGGATCACCGATTTCGACACCGAGATCGCCGCGCGCGACCATGACAACATCTGATGCTTTTATTATATCGTCGAGCGCTTCATCAGTGGCGACCGTTTCAGCCCGTTCTACTTTTGCGACAAGCTGAGCTTTTAATCCTGCTTCTCGCGCCAAGCAACGTGCGTAATTCATATCTTCGCCGTTGCGAGGAAAACTAACCGCGAGAAAGTCTACCCCAATCTCAGCAGCAGTGACGATGTCACGTTTGTCCTTGTCGGTTAACGCTTCAGCAGACAGTCCACCGCCTTTTTTATTGATACCCTTATTGTCTGATAGCGTACCCGCAACCACGACTTCTGTGTGTACCTTGTTACCTTCAACAGCGTTAACTTTTAGCTGAACTCGACCATCATCAAGTAACAAAACATCGCCAGTGCGAACATCTCTGGGTAGTGCTTTGTAGGCTAACCCAACACAGTGTTGATCACCATCATTAGTAGGAAGGTCGCTATCTAAGGTGAATTTATCCCCCATAGATAGAGAAATAGATCCGGCCTTAAATGATGAAATACGTATTTTAGGACCTTGTAAATCACCGAGAATCGCAACGTGCTTTCCAAGTTTGGCAGCAATTTGCCGTACTTTTTCAGCCCGTGTTTTATGGATGTCTGCATTTGCATGAGAAAAATTCAGGCGAACGACATTTGCCCCAGCTTTGATGACGCCCTCGAGAATGGCATCGTCTTTATCCGTTGAAGGACCAAGGGTGGTGACAATTTTGGTACGGCGTAAAGGATGGGGCATGTTTCTCTCCATAGAAGTAACGTTAGTAGGTCATTATCTTTTAGTGAATAGAGTCATTAGCAAACAGATAAAAAAACGCCGTGATAATTATCACGGCGTTTTTTTACATCACATCTTCTTTGTTAAAACGCGATTCTTTAATCGCATCTTTGACGCGTCTCAAATTGTCCCTAAAACCAGAGCCCCTACGTAGAGTAAAGCCAGTGGCGAGCACATCGATAACGGTCATTTGCACAACGCGACTTGCCATTGGCATGTATACATCTGTGTCTTCAGGGACTTCAACCGAGATCACCAGCGAGCACTCTTTGGCTAAGGGGGAGTCTTTGCTGGTTAGCCCGATAACCGTGGCATTGTTTTCACGTGCCATTCGAGCAATCTCAACCAAACTTTTTGTTCGGCCAGTGTGAGAAATCAGGAACATGACATCGCCAACGGTCGAATTAATACAATTCATTCGTTGCATAACAACATCGTCAAAACAGTTGATTGGAATGTTAAAGCGGAAAAATTTGTTCATTGCATCATGTGCAACGGACGCTGACGCACCAAGACCAAAAAACGAAATTTTGTTGGCTTGAATCAATAAATCGACAGCGCGGTTGATTTCAGCAGGCTCAATGGTATTTCTTGCCACATCAAGACAAGCCATTGTCGATTCGAATATTTTGTTGGTGTAGGCTTCGGCGCTATCGCTCTCTTCTACATTTCGGTTGACGTAAGGCGTGCCATTAGCAAGGCTTTGTGCCAAGTGAAGCTTAAAGTCCGGATATCCTTTAGTATCTAAGCGGCGACAAAATCGATTAACGGTTGGCTCAGAGACATCGGCCATCTTTGCAAGCGTTGCGATGCTTGAATGAATAGCTGATTGTGGCGATGCGATAATAACTTCAGCCACTTTACGTTCTGATTTACTGAATTGATCAATATTTTTTTGAATTTTTTCAAGGATATTCATAGTAGGAGAATCGACCTAAATGTCTCTCAGTTATGAAGTACTCGTATGTACTTACTTATAGTCTTTAGAAACTATACATGCTTATCGGCACTATTTGTTAAAAAAGCACCGAGAGAGATGTGTTAATTTGAAGTAAGTCTAGTTTTTTACTTACAGTTTTGATGGTAGCTATCAACTTTTAATCATAAAAATCGCACAATTCGCGGTTTTTTGTCAAAAAATTTCATTAGGTAGAAATTTTTTTCCAGCAAAAATTGAATATACACCAGTGATTATATCGAGGTGTTACGTGCTGCCTGGATCTGTACAATAATACTTGCTTGATGATATCCGCGTCAGCTTATTGGCATAATGAGCGCGTAAAGAAGTATCTACGCTAGGGTATTTGGATCAATTATCCCGTATTTTGGAGAAGTAAATGACAGAGCCAATGCAATATGAAATCCCCCGTTGATAAGTTACTAACGAAACATCACGGCTTGGTTCATTCCGATGGTGTCAAGGTTGTCTCACATACCCAACGAGAAGTGGACGACTGGGTGCAGCATACATTGATGATAGAAGGCTGTGATATTGCGTTTAAGTTCAAGCGAAAGCAGAAATATAAAAGCTTGAAAGGGCAACGGGTAAATATGACCTATTACCCAAACTTAGAATCCGTGGCAGGATTTGAAGTAGAGGTTATGAAGGTGGTTAGAATTAAAGTTCACTGATAACGGGCAAACCGTAATGGCAGGTGAGTGACGGTGACTATATGGTATTACCATGGGTATCACATCACCTGCGTTTTGTTGCTATGCCGTTACTTTTTGTTGTTCATCATGGCTTTTAAATCGGCAAATGGATTAAACGTTGCAGCTTGGTGATCGCTATCACCTGCTTTTATTTCCGACCCATACTGATCATGCTCGGTATATTTCGAGTGTTCATGATCATGACAGAACAAACATAACAGTTCCCAGTTACTGCCATCCTCAGGGTTGTTGGTGTGATCGTGATCGATATGATGAACAGTTAATTCCCGTAAATTCGAATAGACAAACTCGCGGGCACAACGGCCACATACCCAAGGGTATAGCTTTAGCGCTTTTTCACGATAGCCACTTTCTTGGCGTTTATAGCTTGCACTGTTTCCGTAAAAATCAGAAGACATTGACATACCTTGTATAGCTGAAAGGGTAATTGTGCTTAGTCTAATCGCTTTGCTGGGTAGGGTCTAGATAGAATCGGAACAAGTGCTAGCGGATAGCTGGTTTTTGTGATGCTTCATTTAACTTGGGGATAGCAACTACTTCAAAAAAGTTGAATAAGAAGACCAAATTATAGATATGTTCATCATTACGCCGATTACTTACACTTTTCTATATCAGTTTATTTATCTCCACTCATCAAAGGTTTGATGGGTAAAAGGACAATGAAGAGGTAGGAAAATAATGAAACTCATTAATCGTATATTGGCGTCGACATCAAGCTGGGCCCCCTTAGCACTCAGGCTGCCATTAGGGATTATTTTTGCTGCTCATGGTGCACAAAAGTTATTTGGCTGGTTTGGAGGCTATGGATTACAAGGAACTGCAGGCTTTATGGAGTCTATCGGTTTAGCGCCAGGATTATTGATGGCGGCGCTCGCTGGTGCTGGGGAGTTTTTTGGTGGCATTTTCATTTTGATTGGTTTTTTAACACGTCCATCAGCGGCAGTGCTGGCGGTAACCATGTTGGTTGCTATCGTCACGGTGCACTTAGATAACGGTTTATTTATGTCGAATGGAGGGTATGAGTTTGGGTTGGCTCTGCTTGCTGGTTCTCTCTCATTGATGTTGTCTGGGGCGGGTCGGTTAGCGCTAGATAATGCTCTACTTTCCCACTTATTAATGCGCAAGCCTGCTTTAGGTACGGCGTAACAATGACAGCCCTAGTGTAGCCTCTATCTGCAAAGGCTACGCTCTGGGTTGTTGAAAGCCAATAACGTTTGATACCGCGACAATATAGTTTGTCACTTTTGCCCTCTTTGAGCAGCGTTTTTCCAACGCGAATTCTGATCACTTGGTATGCTTTGTAATCGTCCATTCTTGCTCGAAATATGACTTTAACTTTTCTCTTAGCCACATACTTGCGGGGCTTTTTCTGTCTCGGTTATGAACCATTATACGGTGGTTAATTGCGGTGGTTGTAAACGGGACTGGCAGTACTTGAATTTCGAGTTTGTCAGCAAACATATCGGCAATACTTTTGGTCATGGAGGCAATGCAATCACTTGTTGAGACCATCGACATCTGCGAAACCAATGACGTGCATTCTGCTGCCACCGTTCTTTCTTGCAGGTTTTCGGCGGTAAAGTAGTCAGCTAGATAGGTGTGCTCTCGGCGGAGTTTTAAGGTGATGTGCCTCTCTTGATAAAACTCAGCCACCGATAGGCTGTTAGCAATCCTTGGATGCCCCTTCCTAGCAATAATGCACATATCATCTGTAAACAATTCTTCAGTGAAAAAAGAGCTCGAGGTGCAGTTCGAAAACTCGATGGCTAAATCTGCTTGGCGCTGATGGAGATCGTTGACCAATTGCTCCTCGTTGGAGCGGGTTGGGTGCAGCTCTATAGTGACGTTGCCCAGTTCAGTATCGGCCTCTATCTTAGGCAACAGAATCAGCATAATGGGCTCTGAGGTATACACCACAAATCGATGCGGATAATTGACATTAAAACCTTCTAGGTTCTCCAAAGCGCTGTTGATCTGATCTAAAGCCGGTTCGACCTGACGGATCAGCTCTTGCGCATGACGGGTTGGCGCAATGCCCCGACCAGAGCGAATAAACAGCTGACTGCCTACTTGTTGTTGCAGGCGCTTTAATAATCCACTCACCCCTGGTTGAGTCATCTCCATCTCTTCCGCGGCGAGCGTTATCGATTGGTGACGATAAACAACGGAAAACACCTTGAGAAGGTTGAGGTCTATTTTATCTATCACGGATTAACTCATAACAAATGGTGATGTATTGAATGAAGTTTTGTTTATATATCGTTATGTGTCAATTGGCTAAATTAGCGCCATACCAATTGAGAGACAAAACGAGGCTCAGCATGAAAATGAATTTCGCACCATCTGTACTTTCTTTAGCGGTTGTCATGTCATTTAGCGCAACAGCGAACGACTACGCATCCATCGACACCTATGAGGGTAAACCAGCAACGGAACACACCGTAAAGGCAAACGCACAAGTGTCCAAAAACCTGCCTTGGGAAGATACGTCAGCATTTGCCCGAACCAGCCGTGGCTTGATTGCTGAGTTTGGCACGCATGAAGCGGGTGAGCTAAAAAATCGCTTTGAGTACATGACTGACATGTCGGTAGATGATTTACCACCAACGGTTAACCCCTCTATTTGGCGTCAAGGCATGCTCAACTATGCTGCTGGCGGTTTGTATGAAGTGACGGACGGGGTGTATCAGATCCGTGGGGCTGACATCTCTAATATGACTATCTACCGTACTGATAATGGCTACGTGATTCACGACCCTCTGCTATCAAAAGAAGCGGCGCAAGCCTCGTGGGAGTTTGCAAAACAGCATCTACCTAAAATCAATGGTGAGCATAAAATTACCGGCATGATCTACTCTCACATGCATGCGGATCACTTTGGCGGATCTCGTGGCATTCTTGAGTCGGGTGATTTTGATAAAGCGGCAAGAATCTACGCACCCAAAGATTTCATCAAAGAGCTGGCGGATGAAAATGTGATTGCCGGCACCGCAATGGGGCGTCGTGCAAACTACCAATATGGCACCACCCTTGATAATAATACCAAAGGTATTGTTGATAATGCGTTAGGCCTAGGTACGTCTCGTGGCGAGGTGACACTGGTCGCACCAACCGAAGAGATCCAAGAGCGTGAGAAGGTGGTCACCATTGATGGGCTAGATTTCCACGCGATTAACATGCCGGGGGCTGAAGCGCCTGCCGAGATTGTACTTTACGTTCCAGAGTATCGTTCGCTCAATACGGCAGAACTAACCTATGATGGCATGCATAATATCTACACCTTCCGTGGTGCGAAGGTACGCGATGCTTTGGTGTGGACAAAGTACCTCACAGAGCTAAAACTGCGCTTTGTTGACAGTGGGTTGGTCGACAATATTCATGCGGCCCATTCAGCACCCGTTTGGAATGATACCAACACCGATGTGAATGAAATTTCCGAATACATGACGTTACAACGCGATAATTACGGCTTCATTCATAATCAGTCGATGCGCTTAGCCAATCATGGCGTGACCATTCATGATGTGGGGCGAGAGATTGAAAAATTAGTCCCTCAGTCGCAGCTAGACACATGGCACACCAACGGTTATCACGGCTCTTACAGCCACAATGCGCGCGCCGTGGTGAACTTGTACCTTGGGTACCATGATATGAACCCAGTGAACACTAACCCACTACAAACCATTGATAAGTCATGTGTATATGTCAATGCGGCTGGCGCCGATGCGCTGTTTAATGCGGGCCTAAGCCATTTTGAACAAGGGGAGTACCAAGCGGCTTCACAACTGTTTAATGATTTAGTGCAATGCGACCCGAGCAACGTTGACTACCGCTTTGCATTAGCAGACAGTTTTGAGCAGCAAGGTTATCAGTCAGAAACCATGGCGTGGCGTAATAGCTACCTACAAGGTGCGGCAGAGCTAAGAACCGGTGAGATACAGCCATCGATTAAATTGGCCTCTGCCGATGTGATTGCCAATACACCAACGGGGATGTTCTTAGATTTTGTTGCCGTCAGCTTAAATGCAACCAAGGCAGAGCAAGCTGATCTTAACTTTAACTTTGGCCTTAACCACCCAGATGTTGAAGAGCTCTATTACGGTGAGGTATCAAACGCAAACATGTCCAACATTGAGGTTGAGAAGTTACCCGCTGTAGACTTTGAGCTGGTTATCAATAAGACCGATTTTACTAGTCTGGTACTTGGCGAAACAACATTAGAGGCGCTGCTTGAATCAGGAAAAGCGAGCGTAAAAGGTGAAGGAGAATTGATTAGCCAACTGGCAGCAACGCTGGATGAGTTTGATGGCTTATTTGAAATCCTACCAATGCCGAACAAATAACGACGCCTTAATTTAAAACTACGGTTAACCAAACCGCTCTGGATTACCCCAAGAGCGGTTTACTATTTTGTTAAATCCAAAAAGCCAAGCGAACTAACCTAATGGTACGGTAAATCTGGCGATATGCTTTAAGTGAACATAATTCGCGAAAAATCAATTTAGTAAAAGTGTTGGCTTTTACACAGCCGCGATCACCGATCCTTTCAACGATGTAAAATAAGTTTGGTTGACTTAAATTCAAAACAGGATTAATTTCACCCTTTGCGGATCGTTGATAAGGCAATGAAAGTAAATGGATTTAGATAAGGTTTTTGTGTTTGGAACTCTTAAGGAAGGTTTTCCCAACTACCACATCAACAATGGAACTCGCTTAAAAGGAGAGTTCCAAACCCTCAATCGGTATCCTCTTTATTTGGTTGGTGAGCGGAATTCTCCTTGGTTAGTATTAGAAGAAGGTGAAGGTTGGCACGTCAAAGGCGAAGTTTATTCTGTAACCAGAGAAGCCCTTACTAATATGGATAAGCTTGAGCGGATTTTAGAGCCTGATGGCTATCAGAAAGAAACTATACAGGTCCGCTGCTGTGAGACAGAAGAGCTCATTGACGTGCTCGTCTATGGCAAAACCATCAAGCAAATCAAAAATGCAAAGATCCGAAAAATCTTGGCTGGAGAATACCTTATTGAGCACTCTATCCTATATCAAAAACGTAGGCTCTAAACTATGCCCTCAGATTGCAAAACCTAAAAATGTGAAGGGTTGGAAGTAGTGCCATCACTTTGCAGATAACCGCTGTAATCACCCAAAAAAGCCGCTGGGCAGACTCTGGCGCGACTGTTTTGATAGTCGAACAAGACGATGTTTTTCATGTCATTGATTGTTGCTTTTGGTGAGTCGGACCCTGAGCAGTACAACCACATATACGCCTGTTTATCTTCTTTCAGTACATTAAGTGGTGTTTCATCCGTTTTTAGAGTAAAAACACATTCACAACCTGTTTGCAAACTCATTTCTGCCCCGAAGTTTGTTACGACCCCATATGAAAGTGGGAAACTCGAAGGGAAATACTTTAGCTTGTCTAACGCTCAGATACGACAAGAGCCACTAAAAGTGGCTCTATTACGCGCTACTTGCGGTCAATACTCTATGAGCGGAAGAGAACAGGGCTGTTGAAAGGCGGAGGTCTTTGGCTATCGCGGCACGGCCTGCGACTCATCAGAGTAGACATCAATGTACTAACATAGTCCCGCTATCATTGATGGTTTGTATTTTATCTGTAACTCTAACTGCAAAGCGACCCAAACATACAATGTTCTGTCCCATTATCCTATAGTTACGTCTATCACTAACAAAGGTTGTATGATGATGTGACCTACTTTTTCTAATCTAAAGGCTTCATCGCACCGCCTTAATAATCTCAGTTAAAAGCTGCCAAAAGCAAGCAATTGCTGTTCGGTACTTCATCCCATTTGCTATGGTGGTCGTCCGGGGTTCAGATTTGGCGATGGTATGGGTTTTTGCTGGGAACCGGGATCGGAAGAGAGACGCACGCGCTGTGCTTTTTGGGGTGGATGTGTCCCCACGCGGGTGCGTGGGAATGAGGGAAAGCTACGAACCGTTAAGGTGTAATTAGGCTACTTTTCGCAAAGCTGCATGTTGATTGCGTATGTTGTGCTAGGTCTTCGAGAATGGCTCATTGTTTTAGGGCACTCATAAAAACCTGAGTCTAAGAGGGTTTCAACCATCGAATGTCGCCCGATCAGACCAAAACCACCTAAAACAATCGCAGCGGCAATTGGAATATACCAGTCTATATCCGTTTTATTCGTTTTCATATTGAGGCACTTCACTTTCACATACGCATAAGCGAAAACTAGGATCGTTGATAGCATTAGCGTGCTTATTCCAAGGCTAATGGAGTAGTACGTTAAGTGCCCTACCTTATATTGCTCTAGCTCTGCCACACCTGATATATGAAAGCTGATGATTTCATATAGCGCAGATAGACCAAACATAATTAATATTCCACCAACCAATATCACAAAGACAATATCGCGGATTTTCAGCTCAGTTTTCATCAATTACATCCTTTACCGCATCTATCATTGAGTCGGTGAGTTTATAGTGGTCATCAATGGAGTTAAATAAGACGCTTGTACCTATAGTAACTACAGCAACTGTACTTATTACTAAAACGTAGGGGGCTGCAGCAACAGCTCCTGCTCCAAAGATCAAGCCCTTTAGACCAACATAAACAGCAGCCACTGTGGAACCAAACTTTATCCCTATAGCCGTTGCTACAAAGGCTTGCGTTAAATCACTTGCTGTGCGACCCAGCAAGTCTACCATTGTACTCTCGTCTTTTAAGATATGTTCAATGACATTTATTCCTGCTGTGAATAAAATGGTGAGTTTCACAGTTGTTTTAAAATAGGCCATTTTTCCGTGACCACCCGCAAGTCCCAAACCTAGATCGGTTACTTGTGGGTTGCTTGCTCTCCACCGATTTCCGGCGACTAAGGTTTTCAGGTGGTTTTTATAGCCCTTAATTACGATGTATGCTCTGCCATTGTAAGTCGTTACTTTAGATATAACATTTAATGAGCCAAGCTCTCTGGCAATGGCTTGGGCGTTAACTCGAGTGCTGATGAAATCTCTTAAGTTATTGAAGTGCGTTAACGTGTCTCTTCGATTTTCATCTGAAAACCTGCTCTTTATAAATTCTTCGACGCTTATGCCCATTTTAACTAAGATATCGTGAAGAAACTCACCCGCTTCTTCTGCGGACATCACCGCAATGGACTCTGCAACGGTGTCGTCGTAGTTTACACGCATCTTCGCGTTTACTTTTTCACCCGTGAGGAAGTTGTAATCAGGCCAATACATTAATCTGGGGTCGAGTGTTGTTTCGTATGGGACGGGCTTACTATCGTCTTTTAACGATTCTGCTGGCTCTTTGTAATCAGCGATTGTGGCTATGTTGAGTAGCGGGATCATGTCTTTCGCTGCCGAAATAGCATTAACGTGCTCCGTCAGCCGCAGATTTGGGCGCTGATAACTTGCATCTTCTGCTTTGGTGACGGCAGTAATGGCGACGGGTGGTAGCGTGTTGCGCTCACTAGTGGTGGTGTTAGTTGCGGGCGTTCTGGAGACTCTTAGGGCATCACCGACTTTTAGTACTGACGGATCTGGCTCGTAGCTTGGGTTGAGGCGTAACAACTCGAGTGGCGTTAGTTGATGCTGCTCTGCTATGTCTTTCCAAAGCTCACGACCTTCATCGTTTTGTGCTGACACGACAATGTGAAGCCGAGTTTGATGTTCGATGTTTTTCTTTGGGTAGATCAGAAGCGTCTCGCCAATTTGCAGTGATTTTTCGCGCCCTTTCACCGCTGGGTTAAGCTCTATCAGATCATTAACTGCAACGCCATACTTTTGGGCGACGTCCCAAAGGGTGTCCCCTGCGAGCAGATTGTAGTAGGTGTCGCCATTTTGCTCATACTCGCGCTTTGCTTTCTCTTTGCTTAGGGTATCTATGATCTGTTGTAAATCGACCTTAAACGCATGTTCATCTAACCAAGACACATCAATAAAAGCAAGGACTTCACTGTCTATCGGCGATAGTTGATAGAGCAGGTGTTGAGTTGAGACTTCCTGGCCGTGTCTGTGCCATGGCAGAAGCAGGTAAGTTAGCGGTCTGTTTGTTTTGGCTGTTTGGTTAAGCAACGAGGCTGTTGATAGTGTGACTCTGAACTGGCTGTTTCCTTCTCCTGCAAGCGCGTACTCGTGAACTAGCTTTCCATCGATAAAATGATAGTAATAGCCGAGCGTTGGCACCCCTAGGCGCTTTCCTAGCTGCACAGCTAACCTGACGGGAATAAAGCTTTCGTTAATTACGCCACTATTTTTGCTTAATACTTCTACGTTTTCGCTGCCTAGTGCAGAGTTAACCCCGCCAAGTGCTGAATTTACCCGACCCTCAAAGGAGTGATAAAGACGCTTTGGTTCTTGATGAAAAACGTCTGCGGTTAATATTGTGTGGCCATCTTTTCCTTTTTTGACCCATGAGGTGATTGCTGGCTCAAGCTCTGATTTTGCCAAGTTGAACTCGCCAACAACAGCAGGACGACAGGCTGTAAGATGACAGGCTATCTTGATATTATATTCGTACTTTGCTAGCTCTTCTTGGGGTTGCGGATCTAACTGTTTGTCCAGAACAACATCTTCCTGTATGGAAGGAAAGTGTGACGGACCTTTGTACTCAACGAAGTTCATACTTTCAATGCGACTGATTAAATAGGGTCCATTATAAGGTATTGACGTGATCCCGTTTATAGCCGTTTTGCCTTGTTTTATAGGTAATGTGTTGGTTTGTATGATTTTGTGATGTTATCCCAAAATACTTGTCTTCCGGCTATTTCTGCAGTTCGCTGCTCTTTGATGGTGCTAGTTACTTGCCTTTGGCTTAATTGCGTGCTGATGAATCTGAGCAAAAACTATGCCTGATTTGTGCAGCTGTAGTGGATGAGAGAATTTGGTCCTCAGATCAGAGTGTTTGCAATACCGCTGATAATCCGCCAAAAGCTAATTTAGTAAAGTTACTACCTCATTGTTGTCCAAACGTCCTAAAGATTGATGAAGCTTTAGCCAGATAACAGGCAAAAAAAAGCCTGCTTAGTATCAGCAGGCGCAAGTTCCATTACACATTAAGGAGAATTGGCAGTTTCCGAGTATGGTGCAATGTTCAAGGCGGCCTCCTCACACATTGCACTGAATCTGTTATTAGGACTACGCGATCTTGGGATAGTTCAACCTAGCGGTGAATTATCTTTAATGGTGGCAGATCCCCTGATGTGAGTGTGCTCTGACATGCGTGTGATGGCTTGGAGGAGAACGCAGTCGATTAGAAGGGTATACGCCATAAAGTAAAAAACCTGTATCCAAATTTGGGTACAGGTTTTGAAGAACATCTTCAAGAAAAAGCAGTGGCATTACTTATGACTCTACTCATGTGCAAGAGTTCCGTGAGTTTGGAAAATTTTTGATTAAATTTTTTCAACACGAGAATAGAGAGTAATGAGATGTTACGAACTTGTTGAAATGCCATTTGGTGACTAGGATTTAAACAATTGTTTAAATTGAGTGATTGAGATGGCAGCACGACAAGAGACAAAAACCAAAATATTAGATACAGCGGAAGTACTTTTTGCTGAATATGGTTTTAATGAAACATCCCTTCGCATGATCACCAGCAAGGCAAACGTCAATCTCGCTGCGGTTAACTACCATTACGGCGATAAAAAATCTTTAGTCAGGGCTGTATTGAGCCGATACCTAGAAGCATTTATGCCGCAGCTAGAGAAAGAGCTGCATACATTGCTAACACGTGACGAGTTTTCAATGCAAGATGTGCTCAACTGTGTAAAGCGTCCTTTGTTGGCACTTAATCATTACCGACGCAATGGCTCGGCGGTGTTTATGCGCCTGCTGGGGAGAGGGTATTCCGATGTTCAAGGTCATTTACGTTGGTTCATTGTTAATGAATATCAGCCGGTACTTGTACACTTTACGACCGCCGTTTGTCGCGCTAACCCTTCATTAGATCCTGAAACGCTGTTTTGGCGTTTGCATTTTACCCTTGGTGCGTGTGTTTTCACGATGGCATCGAGTCAGGCATTGGCAGATATTGCACATAGTGATTTTGGTTGCGAGACGCAAACAGAGGATATTTTAGACCGACTCGTTCCTTATGTGGCAGCAGGTGTAGGGGCAAATGTGGATCAAGAGCTCTCTATGATTAATCAGAGAGTGGTAGTGAGTTAATCGATACTTGGCTTGATATAGAGGGACAACATGATGGCGACATTGCGACAAAAGTACCTGACTAAGCCCGCATTCTCTTTTTTTAAGAGCGTGCTGCCTCCCATGTCTCAAACAGAAAAGGAGGCGATTGAAGCAGGAAGCGTTTGGTGGGATGGGGAGTTGTTTGCGGGATCACCGCAGTGGAGCACGTTGCTGACTTATCCTAAGCCCTCTTTGACGCAAGAAGAGCAGGCGTTTATAGATAACCAGTTAGAAGGGTTACTTGCGATACTCGATGACCACGAAATTGTGCAGCAACAGCGTGACCTTCCCGAGGCGGTTTGGGCCTACTTGCGAAAAGAGCACTTTTTTTCGTTGATTATTCCCAAGCAATACGGCGGAAAGGCGTTCTCTGCGCATGCAAATTCCACCATCGTATCAAAAATTGCTACACGGAGTTTGAGCGCTGCAGTTACTGTGATGGTGCCTAACTCTCTTGGTCCGGGCGAGCTGTTAACCCATTATGGCACTGAGGAGCAAAAAGCTTATTGGCTACCACGCTTGGCGGATGGAACCGATATTCCATGTTTTGCTTTAACTGCGCCGGAGGCTGGCTCAGATGCGGGAGGGATTCCTGATAAAGGTGTGGTTTGTTATGGCGAGTATCAGGGTGAGCAAGTGTTAGGTATAGAGCTTGACTGGGACAAACGCTATATCACTTTAGCTCCTGTTGCGACGGTACTCGGGCTGGCGTTTAAGTTGTTTGACCCTGATGGCTTGTTAGGTGACGAACCTGAGTTAGGCATCACTTGTGCACTGATCCCGACTGATCACTCAGGGGTAGAGATTGGTGAGCGTCATAACCCGCTAAATATGGCCTTTATGAATGGGCCAACCCGAGGGAGTGGGGTGTTTATTCCATTGTCATGGATTATTGGTGGGCCAGACTATGCCGGCAAGGGTTGGCGAATGCTGGTTGAGTGTTTGTCGGCAGGGCGCGGTATCTCATTACCGGCACTGGGGGCAGCGATAGGCCATTTGTCAGCCAGAACAACGGGGGCATATGCTCGAATTCGGAAACAATTTGGTGCACCGATAGGTCAATTTGAAGGGGTGGCAGAAGGATTAGGACGCATTGGTGGGCTAACTTATCTCCTTGAGGCAGCGCGTACCTTGTCTACCACAGCGCTAGATTTGGGTGAGAAGCCCGGTATTGTTACGGCGATTGCGAAATACCATATGACAGAGATTGCCCGTAAGGTGCTGAATGATAGCTTTGATATTCATGCAGGACGGGCGATTCAATTGGGGCCGATGAACTACTTAGGCCACCACTATTTTGGTATCCCTGTGGCGATAACCGTGGAAGGGGCGAATATCTTAACCCGTAATCTTATGATATTTGGTCAAGGTGCGACGCGCTGTCATCCGTATGTACTGGCCGAAATGCAGGCCGCGGCCAACCCTGATGTAGAGGCGGGGGAGCAGGCATTTGATGTTTTATTGGCCAAGCATATAAAATATGCGGCCAACAACGCGTTTTCTGCGCTGGGTCATGCCCTAACGGGATCGCGTTTCGCAACCAGTCCCGTCAGTGGAGAAACAGCAGAGTATTACCGTCACCTAACTCGCATAAGTAAAGCACTGGCTGTGTCGGCCGATGTTGCCATGCTCACGTTAGGCGGTGAGTTAAAACGTCGTGAAATGGTGTCGGCACGGTTGGGTGATGTACTCAGTCATCTCTATTTAGCCTCTGCAGTATTAAAGCGCTATGAAGACGATGGACGCCGTAAGGAAGATTTGCCGTTTGTTCATTATGGCGTTCAATACTGCTTGCATGCTTGTGGTCAAGCCTTCTTGCAAGTGTTCGATAATTTCCCCCGTCAGTATGTTGGCACTGCATTGCGTGCGTTGCTATTTCCCATCGGCATGCATTTTAAACCGCCAGCGGATCCATTATTGTTGGACATCGCTACGTCTTTAATGACCGCAGGCAACATGCGGGATAGATTGACTTATCTCTGTTATATCGGCGATAAGGAGCAAGACCCGATAGCAATTATTGAGCGTGCCTTTAACGCAGTTGTTGGCGTACAAGAGTTGGAGAGTACGGTGTATCGCGCGGTTAAATCTGGCCAACTGGCACCGAAACAACCCTATTTATCCACGTTAAAGCAAGCGGTTGAAGAGGGGATCATTACCGAGCAGCAATATGATGAGCTGCTCAATGCTGAGGCATTGCGGTTGGCTGCTATTCAGGTGGATGAGTTTTCTCCATCTGATATTAAGAATAACGCCTCCTCTAATCAGGCAGCATGATCGTTCTACGCCGCACTGGAGTAACGTAAGCCGCACAGAAGTGTGGCTTTTTTCTGTTTATCTTGGTGGATTTAGCCTCAAATTGACGAAGACAGATCCAACCACTGGCTTTCAAGCGTAAAAACTGACAAAAACGGATGCGAAAGCGCGACGAAACTTTTATCCTTGTGGCAACAAATCAAGGGAACTAACAATGATTATTAAACCAAAAATTCGTGGCTTTATTTGTACAACAACGCACCCAGAAGGGTGTGACAAGAACATAGCTGAGCAGATCGCTTATACCAAGGCGCAGCCTAAGCTCGAAAATGGACCAAAGAAAGTGTTGGTTATTGGTTCTTCGACTGGGTATGGCATGTCTTCACGTATTGCCGCAGCATTTGGTAGCGATGCAGCAACGATAGGTGTATTTCTTGAAAAAGCAGGTCGTGAGAAGAAGTCAGGATCTGCGGGTTGGTATAACAGTGCCGCCTTTGATAAGTATGCGAAAGACGCTGGATTGTACTCAAAAAGCCTTAATGGCGATGCGTTTTCCAATGAGATGAAAGCGAAGGCAATCGAGCTGATCAAAGAAGATTTAGGCCAAGTGGATATGGTTGTCTATTCGCTGGCGTCACCTGTACGCAAAATGCCAGAAACGGGTGAGCTTGTTCGTTCTAGCCTAAAACCAATGGGCGAGACGTACACAGCAACGGCAGTTGATACAAACAAAGATGTATTGATAGAAGCATCCATAGAGCCGGCAACAGAAGAAGAAGTCGCAGACACTGTCAAAGTGATGGGTGGCCAAGACTGGGAACTATGGGTTAACGCACTGGCTGACGCAGGCGTTTTAGCCGATGGTTGTAAAACCGTTGCGTACAGTTATATCGGCACTGAAATTACGTGGCCTATCTATTGGCACGGTACATTAGGTAAGGCTAAGTTAGATCTTGATCGTGCAGCAACGGCGTTGAATGAACGTTTAGCTGCGGTTGGTGGTAGCGCAAATGTTGCCGTGCTGAAAAGTGTCGTAACCCAAGCGAGTGCTGCTATTCCTGTAATGCCACTTTACATTGCGATGGTCTTTAAGAAAATGCGTGAAGAAGGCGTGCATGAAGGCTGTATGGAGCAGGTTTTCCGTATGTTTGCAGCGCGTTTGTATCGTGCAGATGGTGCGGCAGCAGATGTTGATGAAGAAAATCGCTTACGCTTGGATGACTGGGAGTTGCGTGATGATATTCAACAGCATTGTCAGACACTGTGGCCGCAGGTGACCAACGAGAACTTGTTTGATGTTGCTGACTATCAACAGTACAAAGATGAGTTTATGAAACTGTTTGGTTTTGGCGTTACAGGTGTTGATTATGATGCTGATGTTAACCCAGTTGTCGATTTTGACGTTGAATCGGTGTGATTTAGGTAAGTAAAATACGTGATAAAGCCGCCATTGGCGGCTTTTTTACTGGTAGCTGTCATATTGACTGGTTATAATCTTTGCCGATTAAATCCCTGCTATAACAGAGAGAACCCCCATGGGAAGAAGTTTTGAAGTCCGTAAGGCGTCAATGGCTAAGACGCAAGGCGCGAAAATTAAAGTGTACTCAAAGTACGGTAAAGAAATTTACGTAGCTGCAAAAAATGGTAGCCCTGATCCGGATATCAACCTTTCGTTAAAGCGCTTGATTGAAAAAGCAAAAAAAGATCAGGTTCCTTCTCACGTTATCGAAAAAGCGATTGATAAAGCGAGTGGTGCTGGTGGTGAAGACTATGAAACTGCACGCTATGAAGGCTTTGGCCCAGGTGGCTGTATGGTTATCGTCGATTGTTTGACCGATAATAACAACCGTACCTATATGGACGTTCGTCAGTGCTTTGTGAAAAACAATGCAAAGATTGGTGGTCCTGGCGCTGTTGGACATATGTTTGAGCACCAAGCTATTTTCGCTTTTAAAGGTGATGATGAAGAAGCGGTACTTGAAGCATTGATGATGGAAGACGTTGATGTGGCCGATATCGAGCTAGAAGATGGTGTTATCACTGTTTTTGCGCCGCATACTGAGTTCTTCAAAGCGAAGAATGCATTGGCACAAGCGTTTCCTGAGACAAAACTTGACCTTGAAGAGATCAGTTTTGTTCCTCAGAGCATGCATGCTATTAGCGGTGACGATGTTGCGTCGTTCGAAAAGTTCATGGATGCACTAGATGATTGTGATGACGTTCAGAACGTTTATCACAACGCAGAACTACCTGAGTAATTCTGCTGATTGAGAATAGCCGACATTGCGTCGGCTTTTTTATTATGCGCTCTGTTTTTCTTCAGACAGACGATACTCAACGATGTCTTCGATAGTCAGCACTGGCATATTGTGCTTTTTCGCAAAAGCGATGATCTCTGGGGTTCTTGCCATTGTCCCATCTTCATTTTGTACTTCACACAAAACACCAGCAGGGTTTAATCCCGCCAGCTGCATCATATCGGTAGTGCCTTCTGTGTGACCACGGCGAGTCAATACACCACCTTGACGTGCGCGAAGAGGAAATACGTGACCAGGACGAGCAAGATCTTCCGGGGCTGCGGTAGGGTTTATGGCGGTTTTTATCGTCGTTACACGATCGGCAGCCGAGACGCCTGTGGTTACACCAACTTTTGCTTCAATCGACACGGTAAATGCGGTTTGGTTTTGGCTGTTATTGTTTTTCACCATCGGTGGCAAATCAAGCTGCGTTGCTTGTTCGTCTGTTAAGCAAAGGCAAACAATGCCACTGCATTCGCGGATCATTAATGCCATTTGAGCTGCTGTCATCGACTCGGCAGAGTAGATTAGGTCGCCTTCGTTTTCGCGGTCTTCATCATCTAAAACTAAAACGCCCTGACCTTGCTGCAAAGCAGTAATACCAGCAGCAACGCGCTCTAACGGTGTACCAAACTCAGCTAATAATGAGTGGTGTTCTGGGTTCTGATTCATGGTAATTCCTCGTGTGTACCAGAATCAGGGCAATAAAGAAGTGGGCCTGCACAAGCTAAGCTTGTACAAACCAAAAGCACCAATAGAGAGTATTGGTGCTTTTTTACCCTCTCCCATCCGGACTATAACCGTCGGCTCTGGAATTTAACCAGATCTGCTGTCCTTTAATCGTGCGACTAAAGCGCTCGCGGGCTGATGGTTGTATAGCAAACCAATTACCGCCGGTGGGGAATTTCGCCCCGCCCTGAGAATAATTAAAACTAATAGTGAAGGTGAAGTGTATCGAAAACAGCCGTCAACTTATATTGTCTATGATCAATACACGGTATTGCATGGCTAATTATTAGGCATACGCCGTTTCTCGTTTGCTTTTAATCAGATTGAGTAGTGCGATTGTAATAATGATGGCCATCAGCGCAATACGGATGTAATTATCAAATAGCACCAGTGGTATCGCGCAGCAAAATAGAGTGGCTCTGGCGCCAATGCTTAACGATGTGACAAGTCGACCTTCTATAGCCCCAGCAAAAGCAATAATTAATGCGCTGGTAGCGAAAATTGCATAAATTAACTCCGCGAACGCGTGCTCGGTGTAAATTAGCCCAGAAAACGCCATCATTAATGGAATGATGAAAAACCCTTGTGCGAGCTTAAATGCCTGCACAGCAGATCGCATAGGAGGAGCACCAGCAATGCCAGCCCCAGCAAAAGCAGCAAGTGCAATGGGAGGGGTTACATTGGACGTTTGCGACAGCCAAAATACGATCATGTGAGCGGCCAATATGGATAAGCCAAGTTCGGTAAGGGCAGGTACCGCCATAATTGATAGAACAATATAGGCCGCTGTTACTGGTAATCCCATCCCAAGAATAATTGCAGCAACAGCAATTAAGGCCATTACTGACCAGAGATGCCCGCCGGAAAGGGTCATCAGGAACTGGGTAAATTGCAATCCAATACCGGTTTGACCAACAACCCCGACAACGATGCCTGCGGTTGCACAAGCAACAGAGATAGGTAACGCTAATAACGCGCCATCTTTAAGCCCTTGCAGTAGTAAGGCGAAAGAGATTCTACTGTGCTTACGGCACATGGCAGCAACTAGGATGGCAGCACAACCAGCAATACCAACCAACACTGGAGAATAGCTCATCAGCAACAGTGTGGTGATTAAGATGAGTGGTACAACAAAATGCCACCCTTGTTGAATAACCGTTCGCAGTGCTGCTACTTTATCCATGCCTTTTAAACCGAGTTTGCAAGCCATTAGATGCACATAGAGCAGTGTACAGGCAAAATAGAGCGTTGCTGGGGCAATGGAGACAAGTAAAATTTCACTATAGGGGATACCGGTAAACTGAGCCATAACAAATGCCCCAGCGCCCATAACGGGTGGCATAATCTGTCCACCTGTTGACGCTGCGGCTTCAATGCCAGCGGCTTGATCGGGGCGGTATCCCAGTTTTTTCATCATCGGAATAGTCAGAGCACCGGTGGTGACCGTGTTCGCTATCGCTGAACCTGAAATAGAGCCCAATGCTGCGGACGCAATAACGCTGGCTTTGGCTGGCCCACCACGATATTTACCGGCTACAGCGAAAGCGGCATCAATAAAAAATTGCCCCGCGCCGGTTACTTGTAAAAACGCACCGAACAGCACAAAAATAAAGACCACACCAGCGGCAATAGCTAGCGGAGCGCCGAAAACGCCGTTCGTCGAATAGATGTGAAAGCGAATAATTTCATCGAGCGCAAACCCTTTGCTGGCAACGGAGGCTGGCAGAAGGTCGCCAAACATGGCGTAAACAAGAAATGTACCAGCGATGATAACCATGACCAGACCCACGGTACGTCTTGTCGCTTCCAATAAAGCGATGACCATTATGCTGCCCGCTAAAATGTCCATCGTTGAGAGCCCATCTAGCAAGAACATGATGTCATCATAATCAAAGCGAATGATATGTTGGGTTGCCCAAAGCGTCGCGATGATTAAAGTTAAGTCTACTAATCTTGCGAGTAGGTAAGAGGGATAGGTCGATTTAGGTTGTATTAACGGTTTAGTGAAAAAGACTAAAATAAGTATCCAGCTTAAGTGTATTGGGCGGAAAAGTGTTGCGGATAAATTTGCAGTGACTCCCTGCCAGATCTGAAAAATCGAAAGCGCGATAGCCGCAACAGCGGCTATCGTGGTGATGGTATTGGTCAAACGCTCTATCTGGTTGTTTGCCGTTGTCATCCTTGACTCCTTAACTACTTTATAGTGCTTCATCCATGTACTTTTTTGAGCCGGGGTGCAAAGGAATACCTTGTAACTTATTCATGTTTTCAACGGTGGTAAATTTAGTCACGCTAATGGCTTGGCGAATTTGGTCAATATTCTCAAAAGCCACTTTTGTCATCTCATAAGCGAGCTCTTCATCTAAGTCAGCTTTCGTGACCAATACATTCCATACTGCTGGAGCAGTGAACGCTGGCACATTTCTGTATGCACCCCCTTCAACATCTAGACCTGCATAAGAAGGATTCGCAGCAATAATTTTCTCTAACTCAGCGGGTGTAAATGAGATAATTCGAATATCTCGGGTAAGAGCGAGCTCTGTAATAGCACCAACCCCAAGGCTACCAACGATTACACCGGCATCGATTTGACCGTTAGCAATCGCATTGGTTGTTGCTGTGTAGTTCAGGGCTTGGCCTTTTACATCACTCTCATTGATGCCTAGTGTTGCAAGAATATTTAGTGCACTAACGCGAGTACCTGAACCTGGTGCGCCTAAGGAGACGCGCTTGCCTTTCAAATCACTGACAGATTGGATATCAGATTTTGCTGGTACAATAAATTGAACCACATTTGGATATAGAGCAAACAGTACCGACACATTCATTTTATGTGGGAATGGTTCTGTGCCAGAATAGGCTTGCTGTACAACGTTGCCCATTGCAATGCCGGTCAATTGGTTATTGGTTGAGACTTTAATGACATTTTCAACAGATGCAGCGGTAACTTCAGCTCGCATGTTGAAATCATCGATATTTTCACTCCAGATTTTTGCTAACAAGCCACCGAGTGGGTAGTACGTACCGCTTTGGCTACCTGTACCTATGGTGTAATTATTAGCTAATGCCGGCAGTGATAGCGTTAACAGCAGGGCTATCAGTCCTTTTTTGATTGATAAATACATGCGCTCATTTCCTTATTTGTCTTATAATGCATACGGTGATGTAATCGTTACTTGCTGTTATGAATGTGTTAAGTATAAATTGCAAGTGTTTTTTACAAAACTGAGAGCTTCGTGTTGCACTGGTGTAGTTAAATTGTCATGTGTTCTTCATGTTATTTCACATTTGAATCATTACAATTTAGGGGAATGAATACACTGAATCAGAGTCGATTAAATGTAGATAGGCGCGACGGAAATTGTCATAGAGAACGGTATTTAAATTTTCCGTCATGGTAGATATGCAATTTCTTCAGTGCAAGAAGGGCAATAAATGAGAAAAATAGTTGATTATAAACATCGTTTCATTGGGCGGGTGAATAATATAGCGGGAGTATGCCGTGTTCGTTTATTTCGCCATGATGCAACACAGCAAGTTGTAGGTGTGTGTTCACATTTGGTAGAAAATAGATATAGCCCATGTTTGAGTAAAAATTTGCCGGCGATCGTTCAGCAAGTAGAAAGTAAATATGAATCCGCAATAAATAAGCAACATATTCTCTGGTTAGAGCATCATCCGGCTGATATTGGGCCTGTTTATGGGGAAGATATTGTTGATCTTGTGTCTGAGACCGATGCAGCAATGCCCCTTTGGCAACGTTTGGATGAAGGGCAATTGGAAAAAGTAACCGGCTTAACATTTAAGCATTTTCGTTGTTAACACGATTTGTTGGCCTGATTTTAAACCTAGCCAACAGTAGTGCGATACATTTTCGAAGCTGCTAATCAAGAAGTCGCCATAGATAAAGTGTTAAGTAGCTTCGCCACGGCGAGGCTAAATCAGGGTTGAATTTATCAAAGTCTGGTAGTTTGCTGAGTGCTTTTTTGACCCCAAGATCGCCTGACAGATAGATGTCAGGATTGCTATCACCGCGAAGTTTTAAATAGTTAATCGTCCAAGGTCCAATTCCACGAATGTTAATAAGATAGTCTGAATCGATGAGGCTATTTTTTTGCGCATAGCGAGTAAATTCTAGCAGCGTTTCTTTTCGTCTTTGTGGCATACCCAATGTATTAATTAAGGCCTCGTTAACCTGTGACGGAGTGGGGAAGTAGCGCCGTTCTTCAGTATTGCGTGGATGACTAGCGATGATTTTTTCGGTAAGGTTTCTAGCCGCTTTAATGGAGACTTGTTGCCCTACAATGGCACGAATACCTGCTTCATATGGAGACCAAATCCCGGGAAGGCGCATACCATTTAATTCAATAGGGGCCTGTATCGCTTGTGATAAGGCAGCTTCAGCATTAATGATGTCAGTCTCTAAATCTAAACAACGTTGAATATTCTTGACCACAAGGGCAAGATTATGTGAAGACGATGCTTTAATTACAACATCAAAGCCGTTTTTTTCCGGCTGATGAGTAGCCGTAAATTCACCAATGTGATTATCGCAATTAAATGTTCGACCGTACGCGTTATCATCGACCCATTCAAGCCCATCGATCGCGCGATGTTGATAAAAATCACGAATAGAGGTCCAATCGTAAGGTGGATGGTATGTAAGGAAAAACGTTGAAGTGAAAGGTTGTCTATTCATGTCATCACCGTATATTGAATTTCATTTAGAATTGTATATCAACATAGGGCATTGACCGCAAGAAAAGCGAGCAGAGCCAGTGTGTGCTGACCCTGCCAATAGCCTAGAAAGATGACTGCCGTAAGAATCGGGGGTTATTTAACGATAAGGTAAAGGTGCAGTGCTATGCAAGGCAGCAAAAAAATAAAAAGGGTAATATTCTTTATTATCATGATAATACGAGTATGAAAAGCAATGACGTCCGCTTTACTTAACAACCTAAAATGTGCGTGGAGCCGATAGATCCATGATGGTGAAAACCGACAAACCATAAACCAAAAATAGACACACATACTGCTAATGATACTAATAACCGCAAGTACTAACCGAAGAAATTCCATCGCACAACCTCGTCACATTTGAGCAGTGTTAGAGTAGCGTATCTACGTTCGTAGGAGTGCTAACTAGATCTAAACTTGATAATCGATATCAGAAAAAATAAATATTTTGTGTGATTCTCTTCGTGCACTCACACTATGCGTTGATATTGTTGTGTTTTCAATAATGCGTGGTTAAGTTTATTATATGCGCAAATATAAGGAGATAAATGTCGTGTTAAGAATAATACTATCCATGCTGTGCCTATTGCCTTTCCTATTTCCGGTGCATGCTAATGATATCTCGGAGATGTTAATTGAAAAACCGTGGTCTAAAGAAGTTCCTCCAAGTAGTAACGTGACGGCGGGATTTTTTGTAATTGAAAACCTATCAGGGCAAGATGACAAGCTATTGTCTGCATCGTCACCAGTTGCAGGAAAAATGGAACTCCATGATCATACTCATGAGAACGGCATGATGAAGATGCGCCAAATAGATAGCATTGCGTTGCCTGCAGGTGAGCGCGTTGCATTACGACCGGGTTCTTTGCATTTAATGTTGTTTGATTTGAAAAAACACTCAGTAGATGGTGATGTAATTCCGGTGACATTGCAGTTTGAATCTGCCGCTGATATTGAAATAGAGCTTATTGTTGAAAGCGCGTTGTATCAACCGTAGCAGTAACGAATTAATCCAGTGCGCTTATATCATCGTGAAAACCAGAGAAAAACTGCATATTATGTGGCTTCTTTGTATTGTTGGGTTAGAAAGCGACTGTCAACGTCACGGTGACTATTATTTGAATTCAGTCTGCACTACTATGGGGAAGCAAGCTGCGACTAAAAAAGAGAGCATTGGGAGGCTAAATGAAATTATCGCTGTTTCAGAGATTGTATAAGGCGGTGGTTGAGCCTGAACCTGATATTGAACCATTAAATAATGAGTCGGTCCCGACTCCCATATTGTGGCTGTTGGGCAAATCTGGTGCAGGTAAGTCGAGCCTAATTCAAGCACTAACCTCCGACAGTGATATCGAAGTTGGCAATGGCTATCAACCGTGTACAAAAACAGCGCAACGTTATTTGTTTCCACCGACGCGCCCATTGGTCGGTTTTCTTGATAGCCGCGGGCTTGATGAAGCTGATTATGATCCTGCCGAAGATATCGCCTACTGTTTGAATCAAAGCCACGCTGTCGTCGTGGTAGTCGCGCTAGATGATCCAGAACAAAGCAGTGTTATTGAGGCGTTAAAACAGATCGCTAAGCAGATACACGCTTCGCAATGCCTTTTAGTGTTTAGCCGCAAAAGTCATATTAAATCGACAGATATTGAAAAGTCATCGCTGTTTATTGCAGAAGCGATAAAGCAGAACACGGGGCTCGATATTCCATGGGTTTGCTATGACCGTTTTAATCAAGACGATATCGAAAATGTAAAAGTGGCACTGTCAGAACGTTTACCCGAATTACATCTTTGGCTTATGAATAGTCAGGCCAAAGATGCCGAGAGCCGCCAATTCCAACGGGTTCGTAGTGATGTTTTATGGTATGCCGGCGCCGCCGCTGCCAGCGATACACTTCCCGGCGTCGGTTTAATCTCAGTACCTACCGTGCAGGGCAAGTTGCTACATACACTTGGGCGCAAATATGACGTTGAGTGGGATAAAGCCAAATTGGCCTCTTTCTCTTCTGCATTAGGTGTGGGAATGTTACTTCGTTATGGTGGGCAGTTTGGTGGGCGTCAATTGACTAAGCTTATTCCTTGGGTTGGGCAGACCGTAGGTAGTGCGACAGCCGCAGTGATTAGCTTTTCTACGACGTACGCACTTGGACGTGTTGCGTGTTATTTTCTCTACCAAGAGAAAAATCAGTTGCCTGTCGATCCGGAAAGTTTGCAATTACTTTATAAGCAAGCATTAACGGATGCGCATAATGAAAGAGGAAAATCGTGAAAAAAGGCTTATTTTGGCATTGGTTACCACAAATGAAATATGCGCTGCTTTTAGTGTGGTTGGTGCCTATCGCGGCCTTGGCACTTTTTGGCAGTATATGGTTATGGCAACATCAATATTGGTGGCCATTTATTATTGCTATTTCGATCCTCTCTCTACTGACATTTTTGGTCAATAAAGGGTTAACTGCATTCAGTGAAAACCTGCAGCAACCCATTAAAGACGCTGACTCATCGTGGGGAGAGAAAGAGCAACAGATATGGCAACAATTGGTCCTGCAGCTAAATGAGCAACCAGAGCCGGAATGGTCCGCGTTATACCGTAGTGCGACTCAACAGTTTAGAATTGTGGCTGATTACTATTACCCAGAGAACTCATCTGCGGCATTTGCGTTTACAATTCCAGAAGCGCTGCAAATTAATGAAGAGGTGAGTCGCCGTTATCGCCAGCTCGTTAAAACTCACTTGCCGTTGGCAGATCAGATTCGAATTGATCAGATCATTAATGCATACCAATATAAAGGTCAGTTACAGACGCAATTGCGATGGGCGAAAACAGGCTATCGAATCGCGAGATTTGTGAACCCCCTTAATGCGTTATTGGCAGAAGTGCGCGGCTATTTGGTCGGTAACGTCGTAGACGAAACAAGCCGACATTTGCAGTATAAAGCGAAACGGCTATTACTAGAGCAGGCTGGGTCTGTTGCGATTGACCTCTACAGTGGTCGATGGCGGCCAGACAATAGTCTTTCACCACTGGGTGCTGAGCCAATTGGAACCCCCAAAGTCGCGGTATTGGGTCAGATCAATGCAGGTAAGTCATCATTAATAAACCAAATCATGGGGCAAACTGTTGCAGAACATGATGCGTTGCCTGCGACTGATGAGGTTCAGGCGTATAGCATCAATTACGATGATGAGAATCGTTTGATGTTGCTCGATCACCCTGGAACGACAATGGCAGGGCTTGCACAGGCAGTGAAGTCAGCAACGGATGCGGATGTGATTGTGTGGGTCATTAAAGCGACGCAGCCTGCAAGGAAGGTCGATGTTAGCTTTTTACGCGCGTTAAGAGACTTTTATGTCACGCATAAAGAGCGACGCATGCCACCAGTGATTGTCGTTATTACGCATATTGACCTGCTCGGTCCGAGTGAGCCTTTAGATAGCTTGAACTTTTCTCATCCCGAATCCACTAAGGCAGAGATGGTGGTGGATTTGGTGACATATCTGAAGCAGACGCTGCCTTTTGCTGATGAAACATGGTGGATACCTGTTTGTACGCAGTCGCCTGAGCAATTTAATATTGATACGGTGGAAGGGGCGTTGATCGAGCGATTAGATGAAGCCAACCTTGTACAGATGAACCGACGCCGATATGGGCGTAATCAACTTTCGTTTCGGCAAGAGTGGCAGAAAGCCAAAGCGCTGGGCAAAGTGGTATTTAAGCAAGTATGGGCAGATGAAAAAAAAGATTAAACAGGTGGGAGATCCCATTTTAACGTTAGTGGCAAAGCACGTTGATGATGTTACGCAAGTTCACGCTTTAATCAACGAAATGCGCCATGCTATGACCATGGCAGAAGGTGTTGGTATTGCTGCTCCTCAATTAGGCGTCTCACTGCGTATTATGATTGTCGGATCAGCACCTAATTCGCGTTATCCTGATGCGCCATTAATGGCTCCGATCACAATGATAAACCCGATAATTTTGCATACTGGGTTAGATAAAGCGAATGATTGGGAAGGTTGTTTGAGTGTTGCGGGACGTCGGGGGCTAGTGCCTCGGTTTACTCATATCGACGTTGAGTACTTAGATGAGAATAGTCAGATACAGCGCGCGAAGTTTGATGGGTTTATTGCCCGAATATTTCAGCATGAATTAGATCACTTGAATGGTATGACTTTTCTCGATCGAGCGATAGAGGTGGTAGATATCAGCTGATGACGATCTATGTTTGCGAGTAACACGCCAAAGATGTTAATCGTGTAGGAATAACTAGGTAGATTTTCATCTTGATATTAAAGAGTTAAAGGATTAACGGAACGTATGACAAAGGATGTGTTATGCAAAATTGGATATCAAAGAAAGCGCGAAAAGTCGCGGTGCAACTTATTGGGGTCTCTCTATTTGCTTGGGCGGGATCAATGGGGGTGGTAAATCATGAGAGTCAAATATTATCGATTCTAGGTTTAGCCATTTTCTTTTATGGCTTTGCAATGAAAGCTGAAGTGGCATCAGATGACGATAATCATTGAAAATATAAATTTCACTAAGTGAATCTATATTAGATTATTCGTGCTTAGGAAGTGCCTGGTATTGGCCTGATTGATGATAAGTGGTAGCGTGATTATTGACGTTTTTTTGTACTAAAGTAATGCTGCAAGACTTTGTGGTATTAGATAATCTGACTGCATGTCAGAAATATGAATGAAAACAGGGAATAACCGATTGATATTTTTATTTCCAGCCGTCAATATACTCATATATATATCTTCGTTAATACGATGAATTTTTTGCAAGTGAGGAAGTATGGCAATTAAGAAATCACTACTGGCGCTAACGCTGTTGGCTGTTAGTGCTCCATCAATGGCTTTTTTGGGCCTGTCGGTTGGCGCAAACGCTGGTGCAGCAAGATTAAGTGGTAGTGGCAGCAATCAATATGGCTACGAATATGGTATTAACGCTAGCTACAGTGTTGCACCATTTATTAGTATCAGTTCTGGTTATACATCAGGTGAAGGTAAAGTAGAAACTGATTTTACCACTGGAAAGCAAACCGTGAAATACACATCGATTCCAGTTCAAGCTCGTATTGATATTCCACTGATCATTGGTGATATCTACGCTAAAGCTGGTGCTAACTACTACGATGTTGACCACTTCAATACTAACGACAGCGGTTGGGGCATGACTGCTGGCGCAGGTGTTGCCTTTACAATGATTCCGTTCATTGACCTAGCCGTTGGCTATGAATACCGTGAGATGGGCAAGCTAACGACAGACTCTGTTGTATTTAGTGCAGGCCTAAGCTTCTAAGCATACGTTAAATCGCAAATTGATAAGCACAGTCATTGGACTGTGCTTTTTTTGTCTGGTTTTTTTAATTGCGCTTTGATGGGCTTGGGTTAGAATTGCTCGATAATTCCTGGACACAAAGAGCAAATAGTATGCATGAAGAGATCATTGAAGTAGAGGCAGAGCCCATCGTTGTGGATAGTTTGCCAATTGAGCTCTACAAAGCGTTGAAAATTGCCAATGTCGTCTCTGGAGGCGGAGAGGCAAAGTTTGTTATCGCGGAAGGCTACGTTGCGGTAAACGGTGAACTGGAACAGCGAAAACGACGCAAGCTAAATGATGGCGATGTTATTGAGTTTAATGGTGAGTTTTATGTTGTTGACTATCAGGAAAAATCGGTCGAGGCACTGGAAGCAGAGGCGGCCATAAAGGCGCAGCAGGAAGCCCTTAAGTCGACTGTCAGCAAACCAAAAGCAAAGAAAAAAAACGGACCTAGCACCGAACAGAAAAAAACCAAACGAGATAAAAGAGACAGCACAACGGGTAGAAAATCGATCAGCTTCTAATTGGATTGATCGAAAACTTTGCCGATGTAGGCCATACTTGATAGCGATAGCAGGTATGTTGAGGTGTGTATGTTTTTAAAAGATACGAAAAATGGTGATCTTTTTGACGTGGTGGATATGACATCACTCACTAACCCTTTTTCACGCCAAGTTGTGGTTCAACCACAAGCTGGAGAAGATTTATCCGACCCAGTCAGTATGGATAAATCTGAGTTGGTGTTTCCTTCTGGTGAGGGGCTACCAGAGTGTTGGCGAAACGGTCATTACCGTTACTAATCAAATTACTACTATAGCCAACAGCCTTTTGTTGTTGGCTTATCGAATTTATGAGAGAGAACATGTCTGACGATATCATGACAGGAGAAATGTTGATTGAGGTGGTGGAGAACCAACTGGCGGATGGTCACCCAATCAAAGTGAAGGAAACCTTGATGCGCTTGATGATGACCGGACACTCGCGTGAGGATGCATTGGCGTTTATCGCCTCAGCGCTGGCAATTGAAGTCTTTGATGTGATGAAAAATGGCGCAACGTTTGATGAAAAGCGCTACGCTGAAAACTTAGCAATGTTACCAGCCATGCCTTGGCAAGATGATCTCGACTAACGTATTTGCGTTAAATTAACAAAGAAACGCGTTACGATGTGTGCGGTCTCCTTTGTTGGTGCCGCCACTCATCATCCTCTCCAAATAGGTGACTATAAATTACCTATTCCTGTTCAATTTACGCATCTCACCATTGCCCCTTAATGCGCCCTGAACTCGCTATTTCGTCGTTTTGCGCTTAATCAGCTTAGCTGGCACCATCATTTTAACGATACCGTTATTTTTATTATGTATTTGATCAAATATGATTTTGACAGATTCGCGTGCGAGACGGCGAAAGTCTTGGCGAAAGGTGGTTAATTGGTAACTTAACCATTCGGTTTGTGGAATATTGTCAAAGCCAATAACGCTCAGATCCTCTGGAATACGCAGGCCATACTCTATGCGAGCGACATCCATTACGGCCATGGCGAGGTTATCAGTGGCACAAAAAACCGCGTCAGGACGATGGTCTTCTGCGAGCATTTTGCGTATTTCATCTTGTGAATCTGCATAATCGTAAGTAGCTTGAATTATACGTGGTCGATTGCCGGTTAATTCTTCAAATTCAGAGCAGAAGCCACTTTGGCGTTCTTCATTAGTAAGCGTTGGTACTTCACCAGTTAGGTAAGCCGCATTGGTAATGCCACTTTCACACAATAGCTGTGCAGCTTGTTGACCCGCTTCGTAGTTATCACTGATCACATAGCTACTCTGGGTGCCGCCAGTCACGCGAGCATATTGAACGACAGGAATATTAAACTCTTCGCACTCTTCATAGAGAGATTTATTAAAGGTCGCAGAGGCGGCAATCACACCATCAACACGGTACCGGAAAATATTAGGGATAGAGTGGTTGTCACTGTCATCCACTTGCCATGGAATCAATACTGCAGAATACCCTTTATCTTGTAATTCACTTGAGATCAATTGCAGGGTTTTCATGTGGATAGGGTAGTCAGCATCAGGAAAGACCAACCCAATTAGCTTAGACTCATTGGTGGTTAGACTGCGTGCGAAAGCATTGGGGCGATAGTTAAGCGTTTTTGCTGCTTCAAATACTTTCTGTTTTGTCTTTTCAGAGACAGAGCTTCCAGCGACAAAAACACGTGACACAGTTGATTGAGATACGCCGGCCAGTTTTGCGACGTCCTTTGATGTTATCGTTTGTTTTTCAGGATGCATGTGTGTTGATTCTTAGTCAAAAAGCTTTGCCTAGAGTAGCATAAATTGCTACGTAGTCATATTTACTATCGCTTAATTAGCCGGTTAAACGGCGAAATTACAGGGGTTATCAAAGCGCTTTGGGTTGTACCCAAAAAAAGCCCTACTCGGAAGTAGGGCTTAATGGATAAGCGGTTCTAATTATTAGTTAAGCAAAGTGATAAATGGCTTAACTTGTGAAATTAGAAGATGTAGCGAACGCCAGCAGCAAATTGATTGTCAGCATTTTGGTTTGCGCTACCTTTGTCGCTACCTTTATCAAACTGATATTCTGCCCATACAAACAAGGTATTCTTCTCTAGGTGGTACTCAATACCAGGAATAATCAGTTGACGCTCATAAGCTTCAGCGCGTCCATCAGTATCCGTTAGGTAGTTGATGTTAAGCGTTGGGCGAAGGCCAGATTGCTCAAAGTGGTAGTAGGTGTAGAACTCAGTACCGCGGTGATCATAGAAGTTTGCTTCGTTCGTTACTTCCCAGTTTGAACCGTGGCTGTAGGTTAGGCCTGCGTAGAAGTTACTCTTTGAGTAGTTAACTCCAACAAGCGCGATGCGAGCTGTGTCGCCCTCGTTGATGTTAGTGTTACCATCGAAATCAGTCAGTTCGTTTTGGTGATAAGCAAGACCAATTGTCATGCCATCCATCACGCGATACGTCGCTGATGCACCAAGGCCGTTCTTCATTGTTGCGGTAACGTCATTCGCTAAGCCAACATCGCTACGTGTGGTTTGGTAAGTGAAACCATACTTAAGGTCGTCATTAATCTTGTTACGGTAAGTAATTGAGTTAGAGGCACGGCCTGAACCCGAGTTGATGCCCCAGTCGCTTAGGTTGTAAACACCTGAACCACGCGTACCGAAGACACGACCCATATCGGTGAACCATGCGACATCGTAGAAAGTACTCCACTGCTTTGTACCAGCAGCAACTTTACCGTAGGTGTCGTGCTCTACGCCGACATAAAGGAGACGATCATAAATGTTTGAGCCGTTAGCGCCAGAGTTATAGCCCCATTCTGCATGACCAAAGCCTGTCCAACCATTGTCTAGGTTTTTAAGTCCTTTTAGGCCAAAACGTGAGCTGCCGCTATTCCATTCGCCTTGATGCTCATCGCCTTTATCTTGATAACGGATATCGAAACGGCCATCAAGGGTTAGTGAATCACCGTTGTCATTCACAAAGGTGTGTGCTGCCATTGCTGCACTCGATGTTGTTGCCGCCAAGACCAGCAGCGTTAATACAGATTTTTTCATAATATACTCTTTCGCCGATTAAAATAGGGCATGCTTAACCCTCAGAGCGAGTCTGATCAGCGTGTTTAAAAAAGGTGAGGGGTATAAAAGAGCCTTAGGTCAATTGCACTAAGGCTCTGAAATTGCAGTACGCCGACGTAAACATAGAAGGCATGCTGGTCATTACATCAGAGGGATGTAATTATAGGTTTGGGTTCAAGATCTGTTGTGTGCGTTCAAAAACGTCGAGACCTTGTTGCTTCAACCAGTATGGTAGGTCGATAAGTACCCAGTTTTCAGATAGCTTGTCACCGTCACGGTAGTAAACGTCAACCACTTGCATGTCAGCACGTACTTCGCCGCCAGTCATGCCTAGGAAGCCACCTGTTGGGGTGTTTGATAGGTTTGGCCAGCCAAAGAAACAAGAGAAGTTACCTTCAGCAAAACGACAAACGTGGCCGTTAAACTTCTTGTCTTTTAGGTTGTTACGGAACGGCAGTTGGTGCTGCTGCTGGTAACGAGGGATAGTGTACGATGCACCGATACCACATGGGCCGTACCAGATCATGTCTTTTGACCAGCTCTTTTCAAGAACTTCTGGTGGGCAACCCATCGCGCCGCTGTCGTTAAGAGCAGATAGGTCATCAACCATCTTGTTAACAAGAGCCAGTGTCGCAACACCTTCTTCTGGCGCAGCATCTTCAAACAGTAGACCGTCGTGGTTACGTGGGCCAGGGTAAACGAAGTGCTTACCCGTTGAAGGAGGTAGTGGGTAACAACCCGCTTGATCCATCATGCCGAGAAGGTCTAGGAAAAGACCAGTTTTCGTGATCTTGCCATCAACAACACAGTTAAATTCTGCGTAGCGAACGTTCATGATTTTACCAGTAGGGCGCATGCCTAGGAATTCAGCGTCTAGAAGACCCATGAAGTGACCCATGCTCATAACCCACGTTTCGCCAGCAGTAACTTCGTTCTCACCGCCGATAAAGATGTCTTGACGACGCTGCATGCGAGTCATTGACTTCATTAGTGGAGACCAGAAAACGTCAGCGGCTGCTTGTGCGCCTTCTTGTTCACGGAATGGGTAAACGCCACGCCACAGGTAATCTTCAGAGGTGTGTTGTTTTAGAACTTCTGCAACGTTTTCGTGAGTTGCGTTTTCCATTGCGTCGAAGTAGTTACGTACAACGCGTTTCGCTTCTTGATACTTGCTCATAGTGCAAATCCTATCTTATTTGATCTCAACAGAACTTGGTCTGTTGGTGATAATGGTTGCAGGCTTCGTCTTCGCGAAGCCTAAAAATAAATTAAGCTGTCGCTTTTTCTTTTTTTGAGAACACGCCAGTTTTTAGCGTTTCAGGCAGAGATAGCCATAGTAGACCGGCTAGAATCCATACGATTGGCGAGCCCCACATTGCAGTTTGTAGGTCTGAACGCTCTTGGATGAATACCAACACCATTGGTGCCCACATACCGATCAGACGGCCACCGTGGAACAGTGCTGCGCCGAAGCTGCGTAGGTGTGCTGGGAATAGCTCAGAGAAGTAACCACCCCAAACTGCGCTCGATGCCAGACCGAAGTTATACACAAGGCCTAGAATTGCAAGCATGTTCAAACCCATGAAGCTAACGTCAGACGGTGCGATAAAGAAGATTGACGCCATGATACCCGCTAGGATAAAGCCAAATGCGTTCACCTTACGGCCCCACTTATCGGCTACTGCGCCCCAAACCCACGCACCCAATAGGCTACCAAATGCTGAGATAGAGAAGATAACACCCATGGTCTGACCGTCGAACATGCGCACTTCTTTTAGGTACGTCGTAACGAAGCCGTTGAAGAACTGGAAGCCGTAGAAGTTCATGCCAGACAGCAGAAGACAGGTTAAGGTGATGCGTAGGTTAGTACCACGGAACATCTCACCCCAAGAGCCTTTTTTCTCTGCAATATCGTTACCGCTTGCGTCTTGCTGTACTTCTTCACCAAATGCGATCACTTTTTTATCGCTTGGTAGAACAAAGATCATAGCTACGGCAGCAACAAGAGGTGGAACACCACCCACTATCATCATGTTTTCCCATGACGCGTCAATGCTGGCCAGGTATGCTGCATACGCACCCATCGCCATTATAGCAACCGAGAACATACTTGATGCAAAAGCTGTCAACTTACCACGAACAGAATCGGTAAAGAGGCCAATCATTAGTGATACTGCGACGGTAAAGTAACCACCCAGCGCTATACCAACGACAAAACGCATCGCTGCCCAGCCTTCATAACTGGTAAAAGTCATGTTGAGGATAGTTGCGGCACCATTAATGGCAGTAATGGTGATAAGTACGTTTTTCTTGCCGAAGCGGCTGGCGAACCAAGCACAGCTCAAGGCACCTAGTAGAGCACCTAGCGATTGCCACGTGTAGAACTGAGCCGTGTGAGCCAGTGTAATACCTTCATAGGCATCAACAATGTATGGACGAACGTAGTCGATTACGACGAAGTTATAACAATAAAAAACGTAACCGACGAGGATCGCTAGATAAGCGGCGGCACGTTGCATCATTGGAACTTCGCTCATGTGTTTTTTGGCTGTCATGGCCGATAAACCCCTATTTTACAAAGCAGTTGTAGCTATTGGTTTCATGAATATGATCTGTATTTGATCAACTCCATGTGCGTGTTGGAATGAATCATAGTTTTTTACGGGCTACAAAAAACTGATCAAAATCAATTTCTAATGAATACGTACCCATTATGTTGTTTTTAGTGATCAACATCTCATAACTCTATCATTAGTTGATTTTTAATAATTTTGACCTATATTAGATGGCCTATATCACATTTATATTGGGATTATAGTTAAGAAATGTTCCGTTTCACTAATATCTGGGCATGAAAATTAGCTACCCCTGAATTAGGAAACCTTGCTATGGTTACGTATTCAAGTTTCGTAGTGATCGCGTTCTACGTTTCATTCACTATATTGATAAGCTACCTCGTTAATAAGCGATACAGTGTTGGTGGCGACTTCTCCACGGGCGGAAAGCAATTTGGCTGGTTCACTGCTGGTGTCTCTATACTTGCGACATATATTAGTGCAATGACGTTTGTTGGTATGCCTGGGTGGGTTTATAGCTCAGGGATGGAAGCGATGAGCATTCACCTTAATTATCCGATTGTCATTTTCTTCGCGGTGATATTTTTTGTTCCTGTTTTTTATAAGCTTGGTCTGACGTCAATCTATGAGTATTTAGAGCACCGCTTTGGTGTTGTAGCGAGAACGATAAATTCTGTGGTCTTTATTGTCGTGCAATGCATATCAGCGGGCGTTATTCTCTACGCTGTGGCACTGATATTAGTGCAAGTTCTACCGGTTAGTATTTCCGAAGCCATTATTTATATTAGTATTTTTACCGCCTGTTATACCTATGCAGGAGGGATTTCGACAGTAATTTGGACTGACATGCTACAGTCGGCAGTGTTGGTTGCTGGTAGTATTGCCATTTTCTCGATCCTATTAACAGAAATAAATACCGCAGACTATCTGTCTCGAGAACACTTAAACATCATCAACTTAGACTTTGATCTTGGCGTCGATACGACACTTTGGGCTGGTGTTGTCGCAGTGAGTTTTCTTCATTTGAGTGTGTATGGCACAAACCAGCTAATAATTCAGCGCACCTTGGCTACCAAATGTGAAAAGACTGCTCAGAAATCCATGTTATTGTGTGGTTACGGTGCATTCTTTATTTATCTGTTTTTTGCTGTATTAGGCGTTCTTCTCAGTGTGTTTTACCAAGATCAGCCATTTGCAAACAGTAATGAAGTGATTCTTGATTTTGTGTTTAACCACACCAATCCGATCGTCGTGGGGTTGATCATCTCTGCATTAGCGGCGGCGGCGATGTCTACCCTCGACTCCACCTATAACTCGATGGCAACGGTGGCAACGTTTGATATCTATAAGCGTTTTGTGCGCAGCGAAGAGAATGATGACCATTACGAGAAAGTAGCCAGAAAAATGAGTTTGTTTACTGCTGCAATGGTGGTGGTACCCGCATTGCTAGCCGTGTCAAATGAGTCAGTACTTAAAACCATTGCGAGTTTAACCTCTATTTTTGTGGGCATTCGCTTGGGGTCGTTTGTGTTGGGTTTGTTCTGGGCTAAAGCCAACGAGAAAGGAATTATTGCTGGAAGCATTGCCAGTGTAGTTGTGGTATTTATGGCAAGGTATGTCGGCGTCGCATGGCCTTGGTTTGCGCCACTTGGTACGTTTGTCTTCCTATTGTTTGGGGTATTGGTAAGCCGTAGATGGGGAAGCGTCTCAGTAGAGCAGCAAGCGTTTATAGATAACCAAAAAAACTTATTCGCTAAGCCCACCGCCAGTCATTATGGCCTTTTGGTGTTTGCCTTAGGTACTATTATCGCTTGTTTAGTTTTGCCGGATTGGTTGTTTGCTGTTTTATCATAATATAGTAACGACAAAAACAGATTTTAATCGACAAATTTAAAAGCTGTTCTAATGCCTCATCTTCCAAAGTACGCTCGATGGGAAGATGAGGTGCGTTGCAACGATATACTTTCTCAAGCCTTTACCTGTTGGTATTGCTGCGTCATTTTAATCTACTTGTGTCATTTCGCTGACGATAAATGAGTCGAAAGCGCCTTCTGTTGCAGCTTTAAAGTCTGATAAGTGCTTGTTGGCCATATGAGTTTGCCATAGCTCTCGAGATGCCCAATTCTCGTAAAAGGTGAAGTGTGCAGGGTTATTGTTATCTTGATGAAGATTGTAATTGATACAACCATCTTCTGCGCGAGAAATAGAAATCAGCTTTAAAAGCTCTGTTGTGATTAAATCGACTTTATCTTCTTTTGCTATAATATCTGCAATGATCGTTAGTTTGCTCATAATAAATTCCTTTTAGTTAAATGATCTGCTTCTTCCGATAATAGCGATAAGCATTTGAATATAACAGTCGTTAACGCCTTATTTCTTATCAAACAGAGTTTTCATATTAAGCAATTTGCACGCGCCACGCGCCACGCGCATGGACGTGTGATTGATGGCTGAACATCACCTTATTCATAAACCTGACTTCAAATTTGTAACCTTGAGATTTTGTTTGTGTCTTTTGAATGCAGTGGCAACGCGCCATGCTGGCACTTCTTAAGTTCTTATAAATCTGCTAGCCTAACAGTCACATAGCTCAACGGAATGAAACAATGACGCGCAAGGACATACACCACGGGTTTATTGATAGTATAGATGGGCAATTAGAGTATTTCGCGGCATACCCAAACCAATGTAGCGAAGGCGTACAGAGTGACAATGTTGTCACGTTGTTTGAACAAACGCCTTTGAAAGCAAGGCCCATACTGTTCATACATGGCATTTTATGCAGTGGGCAGCTGTTTCAGTATCATATTCTACCGGCTATCGCAGCGGCCGGGCATCCTGCTTATGCGATGAGCTTACGTGGTCATGGCGGGAGTCATGGTAATCTTGTTGGTGATACGTTGAGCAATTATGTTCAAGATTTAAAGGCGTGTATCGATTGGCTGTTTAATCGCTATCAGCAAAGGCCTGTTGTGGTGGGCTACTCAATGGGAGGGTTGGTTGCACAACATCTAGCAGCGCAGTGTCATACGCAGGGGCAGATCATGCCAATGCATGGGCTCTGTTTATTGGCTTCCGTGCCACCGACAGGTTTTCATCATTTAAATCACGATATCTTAATTAAACAACCGCTCTTTTCTTTTATGTTAGGTCAAGCTATGTGGGTACCGCAATCAATCCCCTTTAGCCCATACTTCAAACGCATGATGGTCAATGCACTCTTTCATAGTGATCCTGAGCCGTATCAAATTGAAGCCTTGATGACGGATATGGGATGTGAGGATTTGCGGCTTTTTACGGATGCAAGTGGTGTCTCAACCACGTTTAGATCGGAATTGCCAATTCTAGTTGTTGGGGCTCAAAAAGATAAATTGGTTTCTGCTGAGCTTATTGATAAAACGGCTCATGCTTATGGCGTTGAAGCGCACCATCTTCCAGAGCTCGGTCACGCTGTTCCGGTTGAAAAGAACTGGTGGCTTTTTGTCGAAAAATTACTGCATTGGGTCAATACGCAGTAGCGTTAAATAAAGATAGATTTCATTCATAGAAGATTTAAAACATTTTATAGGTTAATAACGGACTTATCATGGAAGTACAGTTAGAAACAATAGAGCAGCAACTGGTTGGGCTGCTACAAGGCAGTTGGCTGTTGAATGTGATTGTTACCTTGTTGGTGACATCTGCTGCTTTTATTCTTTGGCGTGTTGGCTCGACTCGGCTTGAGCGTTATATTCGCTCAACCTCATTAGTATGGGGTGAGGCGTTATGGTATGCGATTCGAACGCCAATAAATTGGATGATTGTTTTAATTGGTTTAACCGTGTTGGTTAGGTTGGTGGATGATCCATCGCTAAACATGCTGCTTTATCCGGTACGGCAAATAACAGTGACCGCTTTATTGGTATGGGCGAGCTTTCGCTTTATTGATCGCGCCGAAAAAGAGTTTATTCGTCGCCAACAGGACGCGACGACCATAAATGCTTTGGGCAAGTTGGTCAGTATGATTATTCTGGTTTTTGCTTTTCTTAGTATCGTTCAAAGCTTGGGTGTGAGCATTTCTGGTATTCTTGCCTTTGGTGGTATGGGGGGCTTAATTGTCGGTATGGCGGCAAAAGACCTCCTCGCCAACTTTTTTGGTGCGCTGGTGATCTATTTTGATCGCCCGTTTAAAGTTGGCGATTGGGTTCGCTCCCCAGATAGGCAGATAGAAGGAACCGTTGAGCGTATTGGTTGGCGAGTAACGGTGATTAGAACGTTTGATAAGCGTCCACTGTATGTTCCCAATGCCGTATTTGCTAGCATTATTGTTGAGAATCCATCAAGAATGACCAATCGACGTATCTATGAAACCATTGGTATTCGCTATGATGATAGTGACAAAGTGTCGGCAATTGTCGCTGACGTGAAAGCAATGCTATTAACGCATCCCGAGATTGACACTAACCAGACCATGATTGTTAATTTTAATGCGTTTGGTCCGTCGTCATTAGACTTTTTTGTTTATACCTTTACCAAGACGACCAATTGGATTCACTTTCATGAAGTAAAGCATGATGTCTTAGAAAAAATTCTACAGATTGTTGCACGACACCATGCGCAAATCGCTTTTCCTACCCAGACGTTGCATTTGGGTCAAGCGTCACAAGATGGCGCTTTAACCCAGCTTCACACCGCGCGAATGGAATCTTAGTACGTTTGTGAGCAGCGTGTATTAGATACATGCGCACGAAGCGCAGGTTTACTGCGCTACGATTCTGTTTGCTAAGGCCTAAATAGGATTAGCCCTGTAACAGCCAGCGTCGGAAATATCCCGTACTGCAAAATGGTGGTAGGGATCCAAGGACCATAGATAGCCACCCCAGTTAAGATCGCCGCAATAAGATGAACATTTCGAATTGTTTTTCGTTTTAACACTGCACTTGCCTTCATTGATAGGTGATGTTACACAACGATTCTTAACGGCATTTAGACATAGATCCTAAAGCTATAAGTAAAGAAAACCCATCAGTGCTCGTGTACTAGTTGGCGAGAGCGATGTCACGAATTAGAGATTTACTTAATAAAGAAGAGTGATCGCAAAGGATATAAGGGTTAACCTGAGCGAATAGGATGGATTTAGTAAGGAAAATCAAGGATGAAAAATAGTTTTGAGCACGCATTGCCAAACGCAGATGGTTACTTTGGTGAGTATGGCGGCAGCTTTATACCACCTCAGTTGGAAGTGGTGATGAAAGAGATTAATGCTGCTTATCAGATCTGTCGTAAAGACCCTGAATTTCAGGCTGAACTGGCGCGCCTTTATAAGCATTTTGTTGGTCGCCCAAGTCCTATATTTCATGCTCAGAATCTATCTGAAAAGTATGGTGTTGACGTCTATTTAAAGCGAGAAGATTTGAACCATACCGGTGCCCATAAAATTAATCATTGTTTAGGCGAAGCACTTCTTGCTAAAAAGTTGGGTAAAAAGAAACTAATAGCAGAAACTGGCGCGGGACAACATGGGGTGGCGTTAGCAACGGCAGCGGCTTTGGTGGGATTGGAATGTGATATCTATATGGGTGAAGTAGATATTGCTAAAGAGCACCCGAATGTGGTTCGTATGCGTATTCTCGGCGCCAATGTTATTCCCGCCACTCATGGACGTAAAACATTGAAGGAAGCGGTCGATGCTGCGTTTGAAGCGTATTTAAAAGATCCGGTTACTCAGCTGTATGCGATTGGTTCGGTTGTTGGTCCGCACCCATTTCCAATGATGGTTAGAGACTTCCAATCCATCATTGGCAACGAAGCACGTGTGCAATTTAAAGAGATGACAGGCTCACTTCCACAAAATCTGGTGGCCTGTGTTGGTGGTGGCTCTAACGCTATTGGGTTGTTTACCGCTTTTCTTGACGATGAAGAGGTTGCTATTCATGGGGTAGAGCCAGCAGGGCGCTCTTTGCAAGAGGAGGGTGAGCACGCCGCGACATTAACCTTGGGCGAGCCAGGTGTATTGCATGGCTTTAAGTCTTATTTATTGAAAGACAGCCAGGGTGAGCCGCAAGAGGTCTACTCGGTGGCCAGTGGTTTGGATTATCCGTCTGTAGGGCCACAGCACAGTTACTTAAAAGATCTTGGTCGCGTCAGTTACGGTACCGCTGGTGATGACGAAGCGATAGATGCCTTTTTTGAGTTATCACGTTTAGAAGGCATCATTCCGGCCATAGAATCGTCTCATGCTGTGGCTTATGCAATAAAGCTAGCGAAGCAAGGGCTAAAAGGCAATGTACTGATTAACCTTTCTGGACGAGGTGATAAAGATATCGACTTTGTTGTTGAGCATTACGGCAAAGATTACGGTATTCATTCACTCGTTTAAGGTAAGCGCCAGACTACGCATTGTCTGCACAAAAAGCAGGACCTAGAGGCGATGATCACCTCTAGGTTTTTTTATGGGCATAATAGCGAGTGCACGGCTGCTTTGGGAGTTTTAGAGATTTTGCGCATTAATGCAAAATCGGCGTTTTGAATTCCATACTGCTGTACTTCTTCTAGCAGCCTTAACCATAGTGACGTGGTCATTTCGGCATCTGCCAATGCGCGGTGAAATGTTCCATCGTTGTCGATATTGCAAAAATGCACCAGCTCACCCAGTTTATGTGAAGGTGCTTGTTGTAGTAGTCGTCGTGCAATGAGCATTGAGCAGGCAAACGTGCCTTCATAGCCGCGTTCGATACGAGCAAACTCAGCATCTAAAAAGCGTTGGTCAAAAGAGGCATTATGAGCAACGAGGTTGCTGTTGGCAATGAAATCAGCAAAGTCGTGCATTACTGAGCCGCAATCGGCCGCATCGACCAGCATTTCGTTACTAATTCCCGTGTAATTTTCGATGAATCTGCTGACCTTTTTCCCTGGGTTCATTAAGCGTTGGAAGCGGTCAACAATACGTCCGTTTTCTAGCTTTACTGCACCAATTTCGATAGCGCGATCCCCTTGGTTGGGCGATAAACCAGTTGTTTCAAAATCGAGTACCACAACGGAGCTTGCAGGTTTAGTCAGTAACATAGTACGTGTTATATCGTGTGTAGAAATAAGACCGTCGAGTATATCGCCTCTATGTGCTGTAGACGAGGGGAGGAGCAGAGAATTATCCATAGCAAAGAAAAATATCGCACATGCTGGTGCATGCGCGATAGTGTCGTTATAGGTGTGCTTTGGCAAAGTCGATGCTTTCGTCAATCAATTCGCTATTGCAACCAAGGTAGTTTAGAGGATTACAAAAACCTTCAATCTGCTTTTTACTAAACAGCGCGTTCATTTCAGGGCTTTGTAAGAGCAGCTGGTTTAATGATAATGAGCCCGTGCTACCATCGGCAATGATCTTCTTAACCAGCTTGTACCCTTCGTCGCGGCCAAGATGTTCAGCGACTTGCATCATCACCGCTTCTGACATTATAAGATGGCGTGAAGCATCGAAGTTGCGAAGCATATTATCAGGGTTAACGATTAAATTATCGATAAGGCGATGAGCACGTTCAAGTGACGTAGATAAAGCCAAACAAGACTCAGGCACTAATGACCAGTTTAGTACTCGCATTGAGGCAGCTCGAACATCCTGCTGATCCATTAAGTTAGGCGCACCCGATGCGTACATCCACCCCATTCTCGATAAGGTTTGAATCATATTACAAGCGCGAGGGTTAGCTTTATGGGGCATGGTACTTGAACCACCACCGCCTTCACCTTCTCTCACTTCGCCAAGGGGCGCGCGGCTCATTAACTCAATGTCGTTGGCGATGCGACATAACGTGCCATGAACAATGGCAAAGCACTGGATGGTTTCAACCATCCCATCGAGGCTGGCATTCCAAAGGCCTATAGGTTGGGTTAACCCCAGCGATTCCATGAGTCTATTTCTCACTTCTAAGCCTTGAGGACCAATGGAAGATAGGTTACCCACAGCACCCCCGTATAGACCCATAATGGCGCGAGGTGCTAGCTCGTCGATACGTTGCAGATTGCGGGTCATTTCAGTGAGATAAGACGCGACTTGTAGCCCCCATGTGGTGGGTAAAGCATCTTGTGAATTTGTACGTGCCACCATTACGGTGTTTCTGTGGTTATCCGCCATGTTGATCAACGAGTGAATTAGCTCGACAATTTGCGTTCTAATTAGTGCTAACGCACGCTTCAATCGCATGGCTTGGCCACTATCGAGTAGATCTTGTGTCGTACAACCCCAGTGCAAATACTGCTTTACTAACGGGTTAGGGTGTTCACTGATCTGATCAATCACCGGTTTAATTGCCATGCCAACATGTGCCGTCTCTGTTGCTAATCGAGACCAATCGATAGCATCGGTTGTCGCTGCTTGTTTAATCGCATAAGCAGCATCTTGGGGAATAATACCAAGGTTTGCTTGAATGTCGGCGATGTGGGTTTCAAAGCACAACCATGCGGCGACGAGCTGTTCATCAGACCAAATCTCTTTCATCTCTTTTTGGGAAAAAAGGGGAGAATAGAGTGCAGAGTCGAATACCGACACATTCATTGGATTCATACGATGTTCCTTGGCGAGAGCGAAGATTTAAGGGTATACGGCGAAAGAGCAGATAGCAAAAAGGCTGCCGAAGCAGCCTTTTTTAGGTGTTTGTATCACTTACAGTGCGATAGCACTCATTGCAAGTAGTGCAACAATACCACCTAGCATAGGAATCGCAGTACGTGTTACAACAGCGATTGGTGAAACGTTAGCAGCACCGGCACAAGCAATCACGACACCAGCAACTGGTGAGAATGAGCGGAAGATACCTGCTGAAAGTTGCATTGGAAGCGCTAGTGACGCAGTTGATACGCCAACAGTTTCAGCAACACTTGGTGCTAGCGGCGAGAAGCTAAAGAATGCTGCATTACCAGACCCTGATAGTAGCGCAGTCGCACCGATGATAGCGATCATCACGGCGAGCATCGCTATGTAACCAAGGCCAAGGTTTGAACCGGCACCCAGTAGAGTATCGATAAAGCCCATCGCAGTTAGACCAACAACAAAGGTGTTAGCAGCGATGATAAGTGCAACAACACCTGAGAATGAGTTACCCATACCCGTTAGGTAAACTTTCAGTGAGTCAGCAACACCTTTCACATCTTTAGTCACAATGAGGTCAGCTAGCATAGCGACCGCAAGGCTGAAGAACATAGCCGTTACAACGTCAACTTTAATTGCGCTAATCATGAACTCACTGAATACCAATAGTAGGCCTAACGGTAGTACAGGCAGGATTGCGAACCAAGCAGGAACGTTACGTTGTTCGGTATCATCTACTTGTAGCGTTTCAGGCGTAATACCTTTTGCTGCATCACGCTTGTCGAAGAAACGTTGGCAGAAGAAGTGTAGAACCGCAATAACAATCATTACCACAGGTGCAACGATCATTTGGTTAGCAACGAAGTAGTTCGCAGCATCAATGCCGATAACTTCTGCCGCACGGTTAGAGTTACCAGAGCCTGGGCCTAAATCTAGCGCGGCTGTGGTTGCAAGCACTGCGGCTGTTGCGGCAGGAGTACAACCAATACGAACCAGTACAGGGTATAGAGCAACCAATAGAAGCATTGCTAAGCCAACCGCACTTGGAATAAAGATATTGATGATTTGACCAACGATGTAAGTCAATGCCAACACAACATAAGGGCTTTTGAAAACAGAGAGTGGTTTAGTTACCACTTTAACCATTGCGTTAGCAGCACCAATGTGGCTCATGTACTTAGAAAAACCACCAACAGCCATGATGATTAGGCCAAGGTTAGCCAAAGTAGATGAAGAGAGTGCTTTGATAACAACAAAGAAGTCAAAAACAACAGTGCCAGTTGAAGAAGCATTCGACGGGATAAAATCAGTGTTGCCGTTTAATGCTCCTAGTATCATCATAATGATACCTGCAGTGAACAGGCATGCCTGAGTGTTGTATTTTTTGATGATAAAGTAACCAGTGGTAATGACTACTGGAATTGCAATTAAAGAGAACATTATAAGCTCCGTGTTTGTTTGTAGCGCTATAAAATAGCAAAACAATGCAAAAGGGAATGGGAATCACCTATTCCCCCATTGAATTGTGTTTCCAGTCATATTTCTATAATCTAGACCAATGCTTGCGCCTTATCTTGTTAAGTTATGGTTATGCAACATTTACACGTAATCAAAAGGGTAACCAATCAAGTAACCTATATGGAACAGACATTAGAACTAGCTGAACTAAAGCTGAAGATTGCTGAGCGCCAACCGCTATCATGCGCCGAAAATCGTGTCGCTGAGTTCGTTGTTACTCATTTCGAACAACTGCCGTATTTAGGTATAGAAGAGGTGGCAAAGCGAAGTGAAGCGAGTAAAACCTCTGTAGGCAGGTTTGTTCAAAATATTGGCTTTCAGGGGTTCTCTCGTTTTAAAAAAGCAGTGGTACTGCACCTGCAAAATACCCATATTAAGACACCATCAAGAATAGCGAGTCGCCTGAATGCGCCAGAAGAAGATGTTCCAATTTCTGCGAAAAGTTACCTAAAGGAGCTAGAGCAAACGTTTAGCTCCTTAGCGAGCACATTTGATGAAGCAGGATTTGAACAAGCGTTAGACCTATTTGCCAATAAGAATAGTGCGCTCTATGTTTTTGGTCCGTCGTCTTCGAATGGCCTTGCCACCTATTTCACTATGCTAACGCGTTATGTTCGAGAAGATGTTCGTCATTTGACCCCTGATGTGACCCTATTGCCCCACCATCTGCTCGATATGAAAGCGGGTGATACGCTATTCGTAATCTCATATTATCGCTATTCTGATGTCGCAGTTAAGCTGGTTGAGTGGTTTCATAGTAAAGGTGGCAAGGTTATTGTTCTTACAAATCATGGTGTTAACCCGTACACTCCCTACTGCCATGTTCAGTTGCTTGTTCAGAGTGACTCAATGGGCGTTTTCCAAAGTCGTGTCACTGGGCTGGCTGTGGTTGAGGCGTTGGTCAATGCGCTAACTCAGCGAATTGGTATACCAGAGCGTTTTGATGCATTAGAGAACATATTGTCAGATTTTGATACATTCCATTACTGATATTTATCTATCCTGAAGCACGGGAAAACCGTTTTCCCAAGTTGTGGTGATAGTGAGCAAGTCAATGTTACTTGATTGGTGATATGTGTATTAAGTGTTAAAAGTCGACGCCAATCCCGAAAGTTAGGCGATAATCATCTTTATCTGGAGCATCACCGCTACTGTCGGGAGTAGGGGATTCTGTTCTATCCCAAATAAAGTCAATATCGAGTCCTACGATGTCGGTTAGTTCGATATTTAGAGCCAGGACATTGTGATGAATCAATTGCCCTGCGTCCTTTTCTGTAATTGTGAGGTCATAATCGTGAGAGAGTTCGATATCACGGCTGATATCCATTTGAAATGAAGAACTGATCGTTGCACCTAGGCTTGATGTTTGTGTCGCTGTATTGTCTGCAACGTCGCGAAAGTGTGTACGTTGCCAAGAGGGACCTGCGAACAGTTCCCAAGAGCGTTGGTCACTGTTTAACAGCTCATAACCGATTTGGGAGCCGATTTTGGTTTGTAGATCAATATTGAGTAGCGGGGCATGATAAAGTTCTACTTGTAATGGGCGAATGAGCTGACGGCTGTGTTGAAATATATCGTAACTGCTCGTTAAGCGGTGGTTTCTATCCGTTTCTTGACCGTCACTGACGGAAAGAATGCCGGTATAGTTTATTCGAGTTCGCGACCGGTAGGTGGTACGCTCCGCTGACAGTTTGCTCGATATATCGATAGATTCGCTGTTTCCTCTTGCTGCATTGGCACTTAACGTAATTTTGTTTTCCCAGCGATCGAGCTCTTTCTGACGGCGCGCATGTAGTGATACGATCATTGCTGGGTTGATGGTGAACTGCGGACTACCATCAATTGACAATAGGTTGCCATCAAGCAGGACACTGCCTTCAAACGTTCCGAGGCCTCCGATATATAATGCCATTTTTCTTGGGGAGTAGAGGCGGTGTATCTTCGATAACTTGATGCTAACGGTACCAAGATCTTTACTCTTAAAAGTCAGCTTTTCATAAAACAGCTCTTCAATTTTGCCGTGTAAGATCTCGCCAGAGGTTAGCTGAACCCAGTCCTTATCGGCAGTAAGTCCAATATTGTCGATCATCTGTTGCTCTAATTGAGAGACGGGCTCCGTCAATGTCGAACTCGGGTGATAGTATTGCTGCGCGCTAGAGAGCTGCGCTGTAAGTAGCGATGCACATAGCAATGTAGACATGATCGTCATTTTATACCGTTACTGACCTATATCGCGTATTTGAAAGCTTAACAATTTACATGGCGTCATAAGACTGTATGTCAGTATAGAGCAAGAGTTGAACTTGTTGATGTGTGACGACGAAGAGGAAGAAAATGTAACGAAAGGTGTTGTTTCAATGATAAAAAAAGAGCACTTGATGTGCTCCTTTTACGTCGTAAATAGCCTTTAATTTATGCGGTCGCAAACTTGTAAGTGCGATAGCCTCCAATCAAGTTACGGGCTTTAAAGCCATTGTTAACCAGTTGGCGATAGGCGACGTTACCACGTAACCCAACTTGGCAATAGATCACAATCTCTTTGTCTTTTGGTAGCTCATTCATTCGGTGGCGTAGCTGATCAACAGGGATGTTAATCGCACCATCGATATAGCCCACATTTTGCAGCTCACCTGGGTTACGAACATCAAGTAGAACTTGGTCGTCGGTGAGGTTATCTATTTCATTAAAGTGAATAGGAGTAGCGTCACCGTTAATGATGTTATTTGCAACAAACGCCGCTTGGTTAATGACATCTTTTGCACTGCCATAAGGTGGAGCATAGGTTAGTTCTAGATGCTGGAGCTGCTCGACAGTCATGCCTGCACGCTGTGCAACTGCCATTACATCAATGCGCTTATCAATACCATCTTTACCTACGGCTTGCGCACCAAAAATCTTACCGTTTTCTGGATCAAATAACATTTTAAACGAGACGATTTCAGCGCCAGGGTAGTAACTGGCATGGCTTGCCGTGTGTACATAGACCTTTTCATAGTCGATGCCATCACGTTGTAGCTGTTTCTCGTTTTTGCCGGTAGACGCAACGGCTAAGTCGAAAATCTTACAAATCGCTGTACCTTGTGTGCCTTGGTAAGTCTCTTGGCGGCCAAACATGTTGTCCGCAGCCATGCGACCTTGGCGGTTTGCGGGTCCTGCTAAAGGCACCAATGTTTGTGCACCTGTGACAAAGTCTTTTTCTTCAACGGCATCGCCAACCGCATAAATATAGGGATCGCTGGTTTGCATCATCGGGTTTGTTGCGATGCCACCGAGTTCGCCAATCTGTAATCCAGCTTCTTTTGCCAGTTTGGTTTCTGGACGGACCCCAATCGCCATAATTAAGATATCGGTTGTGAGTGATTCTTTGTTGCTCAGCGAGAGATTCAGCTCTCCTTCAATATGCTGATGCTCTTCGTTTTCCCCAGAGTCAAAGCTAGAGATATGCTGGTTAGGGACGAACTGCACAGATTCAAGCGCAACACCGAGCTTTAGGTCTATGCCTTTGGCGCGGATCTCTGCATGAACCATCCCTGCCATCTCGCGATCAACCGGCGTCATAACTTGATCTGCCATTTCGATGAGCGTTGTCTTAATACCTAGCTGGTGGAAGGCTTCCATCATCTCTAGGCCAATGAAGCCGCCACCGACAACGGTGGCATGTTCTGGCTTGTTCATTTGAATCGTTTTGATAATACGATCCATATCAGGAATATTGCGCAGAGAGTGCGTTAACGGATTATTTATACCCGGGATCGGTGGCACAATTGGAGCAGCGCCTGGGCTAAGCAGTAAGAAGTCGTAGTGCTCGGTATATTCGCTGCCATCAAGTAAATTCTTAACCGTTACAGTTTTATTGGAACGATCGATAGCGATCACTTCATTCATTACACGAACATCAACATTGAAGCGTGCCAAAAAACTCTCAGGTGTCTGTAGTAGCAGTTTTGAACGATCAGTGATGTCACCGCCGATATGATAGGGTAAACCGCAGTTAGCAAAAGAGACAAATTCGCCTCGCTCAAACATAATAATTTCAGCATCTTCGCTTAGACGACGCGCGCGTGCTGCCGCTGAGGCACCGCCAGCAACGCCACCAACGATTACGATTTTTGTCATAAATAAACTCCCATTTGACCAAGCTATTGAGCCATGGAGATGGTATGGCTCATTTCTATGTTTGAATAACTATACCGCACTACATGAGCAAATGCTAATAAATGTTTATCTAATTAAGTGTTGACTGAAGGAAAATAGTTAGTAACATTCACCCCAGAATTATATCTAGTGCTGATAGGAGCCGATGAACAATGTTATTTGAAATTCCGTGGGATGGCCTACGAGGTGGAATGTTGCTGGGATTGTCAGCAGCGTTACTTTTAATCGTTAATGGACGTATTGCTGGTATTAGCGGTATTTTTTCTGGTGTGTTGAAACCACGTGAAGGTGAGATTACTTGGCGCTTGCTCTTTTTGCTCGGCATGGTTGTTGGTGGATTTGCAGCTTTAGCATTAGGTTATGAGTTTCCATTACTGGAGTCAGGAGCATCGCACGCGGTTTCTCCACTCAGTATAGTGGTGGCTGGGTTGCTTGTTGGTATCGGCGCACGCTTGGGGAACGGATGCACAAGTGGTCACGGTATTTGCGGTATTGGGCGTATGTCTAAACGTTCGATTATTGCGACGTGTACATTTATGGCCGTCGCGATGCTAACTGTTTTTATTCGTCTTCATATTATTTAGGATACCATCATGTTTGTTCTTAGTTTTTCACTGCTGTCAGGTGTTATTTTTGGTATCGGTATGATGATATCGGGCATGGTTAACCCAGTAAAAGTGATTGGTTTTTTGGATATAGCTGGGGAATGGGATCCAACGTTGGCCTTTGTTATGGGAGGGGCATTATTGGTGTTTATCCCTTTCTATTTTCTGCTTATTCGTCGATGTGAAAAGCCGATAGCTGACCGCTGCTTTTTTATGCCGGAAAGCAATGTGATAGATAAGAAGCTACTTGGTGGTGCGGCGCTATTTGGTATTGGTTGGGGCATTGCCGGGATTTGTCCAGGGCCAGCAATTACCATGTTGGGGTCGGGTAACTTGCTTATTATTCTATTTATCATCGCGATGGGCGCAGGCCTTTTTATTACAGATAAACTAATGGCGCTGCGTTGTTAAGCGAGAATTCTCCGTGGTGAATTCAATGGATATCAAATCCATTTCGCACTCGTAACGTGACAACGCCCTAGTTAGCTTAACCTTAACTAGGGCGTTGGTATAATGATTATAATTTTCATTGTGTGCCATCAGTGATTATAGTTCTCCGCCTATCCTTTTCTGTTTTATGCCTCAGTCGATGTCATTACGTTTAAGTCGCATTCAGCTAAGAGTTGACCGTTTGCTTGAATTTCTCCGTGAAACTGCTGCATAGTGCCCATGCTTGCACGATGGGTAACGATAACTTCTAATGTTTGACCTTCTTTAAACGCTGGGCATTGGCATTGAAAACGGCGGGTGCCAAGAAGCATCCCACTGGGTGGTGGTTGACCGTTTAACCATGCCTCAAAACCAGCTTTTGCTGCAATGGTTTGTGCCATCATTTCAAGACCTATCCAAGCAGGTACGCTATTTGTGCCGGCTTGATAGTAAACATTACTCGCATCAATGGTGGCGTGTGCTGTTGCACCGCCGGCACTGAATGCGATTAGCTTATCGATTAAGATCATTGGTTGGCTGTGAGGCAGTAATGTCTCTATTTCTGGACTATGCGAAAACAATTTTTTTACTGGTTCTTTGGGATGCAATATCATGAGACCTCGCCAAAAATCAGAGAAACATTATTCCCACCAAAAGCAAACGAATTACTTAAAATTATTGGTTGCCTAGGCTTAATGTCAGGCTTGGCCAGTTGAATAGGAGGAAGGCGTTGGTCGATCGAGTAAGCCGTCGATTGAGCTGGAATGGTCAGGTCATAACGTAAAATATGGTAACTGATGGCGGCTTCTACTGCACTGGCCGCGCCAAGCGTGTGTCCTGTGAGGCGTTTAGTGGAACTCACCGGCACGTTATCAGCAAAAATATGATGGATAGCCTTTGACTCAACCTGATCATTTAAAGGGGTTGCTGTTCCATGTGCATTAATATAACCCACTTGTTCTGGATGTAGCCCTGCCGAGTTGAGTGCTTTGTGCATTGCTTCGATTGCGCCACGACCTTCAGGATGAGGTGCTGATATATGGTAAGCATCTGAGCTCTCTCCCGCGCCTAACAATGCGATATTGGGCGAGCTCTTGTTACGCTCGTTACTCACCAGCATAAATGCAGCGGCTTCTCCAATATTGATACCATCGCGTGCTTGGCCGAAGGGTTGCGTATGCTTTTGTGATAAGGCTTCTAGTGCATGAAAACCGTTTAATGTTAGTCCGCATAAGCTATCTGCTCCACCGACAACAACTGCATCAACAAGGCCTGCATTCAGTAAACGTTGTGCAGAAATAAATGCTCGACCACTTGATGAGCAGGCTGTTGAAATAACATAAGCCGGCCCGTCAAGGCCGAAATAATTTGCAATAAAGTGTGCTAAATCACCAAGCTCTTGTTGCTTGTAGCTGTAATTATCCGGCAGTTGACCTGATTCAACATACTGTTTTATCGCTTTTCCGCCTTCATCAATGCCACTGGTGCTGGTACCAACAACAACAGCGATGCGATGACTACCGTAACGTTCTTTTGCTTGATTAATGGCATCGCTACACGGTAGAAGTGCTGCGAGTGCCAGTTGATTATTGCGACTTTTGGTTAGGTTTAGTCCTGTTGGAATTGATGGCAGAGCTTGGGTAACACGTCCAACAAAGGTAGTGCAATGATCGACAAGCGTTGTGTTGTCTTGTATTAATCCAGGCGCATTACCCGCTAGTAGGTTTTGATTAATGTCCTTGGTTGAACTCCCCAGAGCGGAGATAAAGCCACATGCGTTGATGTAGATGGGGGAAGCTATGGTGGTGCGACATTCGGTGTCCAAGCAGGTGGTAGCTATGTTAACCGACGCTGCTAGCGAAGGCTTTATCATGGATATAGCTCCCAGTGCTGTTCCTGAATATAGCTAATTAGTTGACGAAGCTCTCCTTCAAGAGGCCGGTCTTCGATAACAGGATCAAAGTTACGCTGTAGTGCCGAATGCATTTTCAGTACAGCATCACTGATATGTTGTGGGTTAAGTTCTCCTTGACGCTGACGTAGGTAGATCCCCTGTGATGCAGCGAAGAGACCTGCAGCAGCCACTTGTTCGGTTAGGGTAATGACACGTAAACAATCTCGAGCAGCGATGGTTCCCATGCTGACTTTATCTTGATTGTGGCACTCTGTAGAGCGTGAGAATACACTGGCAGGCATTGTGTGTTTCAACGCTTCGGCTGTCCATGCAGAAATACCAATTTGTACGGCTTTGAAGCCGTGATTAATCGGTTTTCTAGCACCCTCTGCACCCGTAAGGTTAAATGGTAAGCCATTGTTAAACTTATAGTCCATCAATTGAGCCATTTGGCGATCGATCAGATCCGCGATATTAGCAATGGCTGTTTTTAGGGTATCCATCGCCATGGCAATGTGTCCGCCATAGAAGTGACCGCCATGCAGAACGCGCTCTTTATCACCATCTATGATTGGATTGTCGTTGGCACTGTTTAACTCATTTTCGATCAGCTGGCGTAACCAGGGAAGTGCATCTTCAACGGCACCAATGACGTGTGGCGCACAACGCAAAGAGTAGCGATCTTGTAGACGATCACTGTTAGTTGGAGGGGTCTCTGCATGGAGGTCGGCCCGTAACCACGCAGCAATGCGCTGTTGTCCAGGATGAGGCTTTACAGCGAATAGTGTTTCGTCAAAATGAAAGTCATTTCCCTTCATTCCCACCGTGACCATGGCAGTAATTCGGGTTGCCAGTTTAACTAGATATTCAGCACGGCTATAAGCTAAACACGCGAGTGCAGTCATCACTGACGTACCATTCATTAAGGCGAGCCCTTCTTTAGGGCGCAGTGTTAATGGTGAAATGCCGAGTCGGTTAAATACATCTTTTGTTGCGACAATTTCACCTTTATAGAGTACTTCTCGCTCTCCAATTAGCGCGGCAGCTAAGTAAGACAATGGGGTTAAGTCACCACTCGCGCCGACCGAGCCCTCTTGTGGGATGCGTGGGGCAATATCTTGGTTAATCAGGGTGACAATTTGTGATAGAAGCTGATGACTAACACCTGACACACCTTGCGCCAACGAACATAACCGAGTTGCCATCACAGCACGGGCTTGAGAGTGGGTTAAGTCGTCGCCAAGTCCACAACCATGAAAGCGAGTAAGATGGAGCGGTAAGGTATCAACAAGCTCTGGTGGGATAGCAACGGTGCATGAATCACCGTAGCCAGTCGTTACACCATATATCACACCTTCTTGTTTTAACAGTCGATCAAGAAACGCCACACCTCGATCTATTTTGTTCGTAAAATCTGGGTGTGTGGGCAAACTGGCATTAGCCCCATTGGCAATAGAAACTACATCTTCAATACGTAGCCTTTCAGCACCAAATTCTATTGTTTTCTTTGTCATAGTCCTTCACTTCTTTGGTTGTATGAACGCATTACTTAACAGAATACGCCCACTCGAATGCACGCCAGCATCCGAGGTATAAATGAATGTCAATGCTTGCTGCTCAGGTAGCCAATGAATGGATAATTTAATGGTCTTTTCTGGCGATAACGGCAATTGAAACTTGAGTTTATCGATTTGGCTGAAATCACCGCTAATAGGAAGATATTTCGTGGCAAGCTGCATAACATAATCGATTTGGCTCACTCCAGGTAGGATAGGAGCCGTAGGAAAATGCCCTTTAAAATCGGGTAAGTGTGCGGGAAATCGTATGCTCGAGGCGATGGTGATGTCGCTATGTTGGAGTGACAATATGGTCAAATCACGCGTGCCCATTTACGTTTCCCTTATGTGGCTTTAGATTAAGATGGCGCAGAACTGAAATGGCGATGACGGCAGAACCTTTAAAGCAGGGATGTTTAATTAAGCGTTGTTCTATTTTTTTATCATGCTGAATAACACCGCATTTCGCATCATGTAATAGTGTGTACCCGTGATCTGACAGTGAGTTTGAACTCTTATTTTGGGTGTTTGCAGGAATAATGATGTTATTGTTTGTGAGTAAGTGAACGATATTTTCAGTGCTCATGGTGTAACTACTATCCATACAAGTAGCGCTGTTTTTACCTGCGTATCTGTTTAACCACTTAATTATAGTGTTAATATATTGGGGCCATGTAATGCTGACCCCGTTAAAGAGCCTAACACAATGCGTAGCGTTATAGTTCTTTTGTAATAAATGACGCATTTTTGTAGGGACGACAGTCATTGTTTTAGCTCATTTCGTTGATATTGTTAAATGCCTTCAGTGGCTGATATATGAGAGTTGATGTGCTTTGCTAACGTTGCAACGGACTTAAAGTGATCCTTGATTTTTTCGTTGCTAGCTTCAATACTTATATTGAAGTGGCTTTTTAAGGCCATGCCAAGTTCCAATGCATCAATAGAGTCAAGCCCTAAGCCATCGTTAAATAAAGGCTCGTCACTATTAATTTCTTCGGGTTTGATACCTTCAAGGTTCAGTGATTCAACAATTATTTTCTTTATAGTCATTTCTAAATCGATCATTTTATTCTCCTGTATGAACGTATAAGGTGCTGATTACAAACCAGTTGAGGTTGTTATTTGTTTGATAATTGCAGGCATATCAACACCTAAATCGATAGAGGCGTCATCGCTAAAAGTGAGTAATGCGCCAAAGGCATAAGGGGGTTGATTTGCGAATCCGGTGTTTAGTGGTGCTGGTGGTACTTGGTCATAGTGTACTATTAATACTGTTGCGTTAGGCGAGCACGCTAAGTAGGTATACGCATCATATATAGCATATTTTAAGCTATCTTTTTTAGCACAAATAGAAGAAACGGGTGCAGTGCACTGTGAGATAATTGTGAATAACCCTGAAGCGGTGTTGTGGACGCTTTGTGAGAAGGCAGTCGGAGAGATAGCTTGCCTATTTGCAATGTCTGTTAGTATGTTACAGGTTCTTTCTATTTCACCATGCTGGCTAGAAAATATAACATAATCTACACTTTCATCCTTATACAGTTCTAACGCTACCTGTGTCGCTAATTTAGAGGTGAGGCTCATTCTCCTCTTTATGCCACTAGGGATTGTTTCTTGTGGCTTACTTTTAAGGTCGTCACTTGAAGAATAGATGGAATTATTAATTTCATTTTGTTCCAATTTGTTCCACTTTTTTACATTTAGGGTGACGTTGGATATAGGTGAATGTTTCATTTTTTCATTGTTATTATACGTTGGAGTGTTAATAGGTTATCTCTTGTTCTTAGCCTTATAAATATTTATTTGTGTAGTTGTTGGTGTAATTGGTCTGTTTGTGATTTGTTTTCATGATTCATATGTATAGATGCTTGCGTTTTATTCGTTTCTCGAGCTATATCATGCTTTATGATTATCCGTATTGATTGTTTTGTTATTTGCGGAGTTGTTGGCATGCTTTTTGGGAATGGGGGTAGTGGCTGGTGGCATATATAATTGTACGCTTGCTTAGCTATTTGGGTTAATTATAAAGTTAGGTTTAATAAGAAAGAAGTTTTTCGACTAAAGTGGTTATCAAATTTTCATGTGGTTTTTAATTTTAAGAAGAGGCGGGCATTAATAATGCCCGCATTGAATCAGTAATGAGTTTTTCTAATCATTACAAGTTAGAGTGAATTGCGGCCCGGTTTCCCCATCAACATCGATTGTGAATGACATAACTCTCGTGCTTGCTAAGCCATTATCACACAAGAATTGAAGCTGGTAGGTACCATCCTCGTTATCTGATACTGCATTCATTGCAACTGCCCAACTATCAGCTGGAGCAATGCCTGCAGTGATGGTGTGCCCGCCATGCCCTACGTTATTCATATCACCATCGCGAACCGTGATAGTTTTCGATGCTGATCCAGCTACCGTCATTGTCAGAGCGGCACCACCGGTAAATACCGTCTGTGAAGCATCCGCCTGGGTAAAGACAATCGTTGGCTGCGTTGCAATCGTAATCCCACCAACTTGAACGCTGAGCGTATTGGAGCCTGCACTAACTCGACTGATTGTGATGCTATAACTACCATCATTGTTATCATTCTGGCTAACAGTTGCACCCGAGCCACCAGAAATAGTTAAGTTACCGAGTGAGCTCCCATAGTTCGCCCCATCGCTTTTTTTCAGTAAAAGGGTAAACGTAAGAGACTCCCCAACGGCTAATCGGTAAGTATCATTATCGATGTTTAACCCAGCCGCCGGACTAGCCGCTAGTGTTGACTCAGAACCACTCACATCGACAGTAAAGCTCGCTGCTTGTGCGCTGCCGACAGGGGTTCCGTCATAGGTAGCACTAATGCTGACATTGCCCGCAGTAGTAGAGGTAAAGCTAACACTGTAACTGCCGTTGCCATTATCACTGAGGGTGCCAGCTGTTGCGGTGCCGCTTGCCAGCGCGATATTTACCTTACTGACATCACCGCTAAAGGCACTGCCAGCATAATCGTTAAGCTGTAGATTAGCGGTAATCTCTGCACTGCCATCGGCTGCGGCGCTGCTTGACGTTAAGCCAAAGGTCGACTGGCTAAGATCAAGCGTGGCACTAAAGCTCGCTGCTTGTGCGCTGCCGAC